>NZ_JBGCUL010000123.1:0-8844 GCF_054177685.1 Pseudomonas sp. P5_A2_2 | reverse complement strand
GCCGTGATTTGCTCGGGGGCAGCGGCGAGTTGCCGATCTATGGCTTGCTGGGGCTGTCKGTCGAGAACGATCAGGCTGCATACGCCCGCGAGCTGATCACCGCGTACAATGCCGCGCTGCCGCTGTCCGGCGATGAACCGGACAGCTTTCCCGGCACGCTGGTCTGTTAGGCTGGCGTTCGTTTGATCAAGAGCCGTGTTGCCCCATGTGTGGACGTTATGCCCTGTTTCGCTGGAACCCCGCCTTCGCGGCGCTGCCCGGTTTTCCCGCCGACCAGCAGGCGCAGTGGAACATTTCCCCCAATGATTCGGTGTTGATGCTGCGGGCCGAGCCTGACGGTCAACGCACGCTGGCCCGCGCCCGCTGGGGCCTGACGCCACCCTGGCTGACCGATCTGTCCCGCACTCCGGCCCACGCTCGTGCCGAAACCGTGGCCGAACAACCGATGTTCCGCGAAGCCCTGCGCTTGCGCCGCTGCCTGTTGCCGGCCAACGGTTTCTACGAATGGCGCGGCACGACGCGCAAGCGCCCGTACTGGCTGACACCGGGGGAGGGTTCGTCATTGTTTTTTGCGGCGATCTGGGAGGCGTATCCGGTGCAAGAGCAGGTTTGGCTGAGTACCGCCGTGATTACCCAACCGGCGGCAAGCCAGCGGCGGCCGTTGATTCTTGATGAGGTGGGGCAGGCGGCGTGGCTGGATCCCGAGACACCGTTGCATGCATTGCAAGCATTGCTGGCCAGTGAGCCTGCCGTGTTGCGCGAGCGGGTGCTGGCCAACATGGTGAATGATCCGAAGCTCAATGGGCCGGAGTGCCTCACTCCGGGTTGAATTATTGGGTGGCTGAGCCGGCCCCATCGCGAGCAAGCTCGCTCCCACATTGGATCTGTGGCGTACACAAATCCCCTGTGGGAGCGGGCTTGCCCGCGATGGGGCCTTTGGATCAAACCCTGAACTGATTGATCAACCGCCGCTGCTGCTCGGCCAACCTGGTCAAATTCGCACTGGCCGCGCTCGACTCATCGGCGCCGCCGGCCACTTCATTGGCCACCTGACCGATGTTGATCACGTTGCGGTTGATGTCGTCCGCCACCGCACTTTGCTCCTCGGCCGCGCTGGCGATCTGGGTGTTCATGTCATTGATCACCGACACCGCCTGAGTAATGGTTTCCAGTGCTTCGGCGGCCTTGGAGGCGTGCTGTACGCTTTCGTCCGTACGGTTCTGACTGTCTTCCATGACCCGCACTACATCCCGCGTGCCTTGCTGCAGTTGCTGGATCATGGTCTGGATTTCTTCGGTGGCCTTTTGCGTTTTCTGCGCCAGGTTACGCACCTCGTCGGCCACTACCGCAAAACCTCGGCCCTGTTCACCGGCGCGGGYGGCTTCGATGGCCGCGTTCAGGGCCAGCAGGTTGGTCTGCTCGGCGATCCCGCGAATGGCGGTGAGGATGGCGTTGATGTTTTCGCTGTCCTTGGCCAGGGTTTGCACCACGCCCACGGCGCGGCCGATTTCCACTGCGAGGGCGCCAATCGAGTTCGAGGTGTCGCGCACGATCTGCATGCCCTGGCTGGCGGCCTGATCGGCATGGCTGGCGGCCTGTGCGGCCTGGGTCGCGTTGCGCGCCACGTCCTGGGCGGTGGCGGTCATTTCCTGCACAGCGGTGGCCACCTGATCGATCTCGGCCATTTGCTTGTGTACACCGGTATTGGTGCGGATGGCGATGTCGGCAGTGTGTTCCGACGAATCGCTGACGCTCTGCACCGACGTCACCACCTGGGTGATCATCGCCTGCAACTTGGCCAGGAAAGTATTGAAGCCTTTGGCGATCGAACCCAGTTCATCGGCGCGGTCGCTGCTCAGGCGCCGGGTCAGGTCACCTTCGCCCTGGGCGATATCGTCGAGCATGGCCACCATCTGCTTGAGCGGACGGGCGATGCCGTGGCCCACCAGCCAGATCACCAGCAAACCGATACCGGCAATCACCAGACCGACCATCGCCATGCCGAAGGTGTCGGATTTGCGCTGTGCGTTCAGGTCGGCCTGGAGTTTTTGCAGGTCGGCCATGACCGCATTAAGCGGCAACTGCAGCATCAAGGTCCAGCGGGCGTCAGTCTGGCCGATGCCGAACGGCAGGTACAACTCGATCCGGCCTTGGGCCTTGTCGACGGTATAGGTGACTTCGCCGCGCTTGAGATTGGCCATGTTGGCGATCTGCTTGCTGTCGAGGATGTCGCTGACCTTTTCGCCGAATTTGCTCGGATCCTTGGTGTAGGCAACGATCCGGCCATTGCCGCCGATCAGGGCCATTTCCCCGGCGCCGCTGTAGAGTTTCTGGTTGGCGCCCAAGAGCATTTCCTGGATGAAGTTCACCGACAGGTCGGCACCGACGATGCCCTGGAAGGCACCGTTGAGCATGATCGGCTCAATAAAGGAGGCGAGCATGACGATTTTGTCGCCCACCTTATAAGGCGCCGGATCGATCACGCAGGATTTTTTGGTTTCTTTTGAGCACAGGTAGTACTCGCTGGCGCGCACGCCGGTGGACAGGGTTTTCTGGTCGTCGACGTCCACCAGTTTGTCCAGGCCCAGGGTGCCGTCGTCGTTGCGGAACCACCAGGGCAGGAAGCGCCCGTTGGCGGCGTCGATGCCGACTACCTGAGTGCCGACATAGGCCGCATCGTTGTGATCCAGTGCGTCTTTCTCCCAACCGATATAGGTGCCGAGGATTTTCGGGTTCTTGACCACGTTTTCCTTGATCAGACCGATCAATTGCTCGCGGCTGAGGCTCAGCGCAGGCTGGCCATCGGTACCCGGTGTGCCGATCAGGGCGTTGACCCGCACCAGCCCGCCGGCAATCAGCAGCGGTGCTTCGAGTTCACGCTGGATCTGGCTGACCTGGGTTTGCGCCAGGGACGTCAGGCGCTGTTCGATGACTTGCTCGAATTGGGCCTGGGTCCGCTCCTGGACCATGTCTTGGGTCCGGGCGCCGGAGAGCAGCGCATACACCACCAGCGCTGCCACGACACTAAGGACAATGGCGCCGGCAAGGGCTGCCACGGAAAACTGGATCGACTTGAATTTCATGGGGGCTCCGCACGCAAAAGGACGTCTGCCCAGGTGTATCGGCAGAGTGTCGGACGGGCATGAGCGCGGGCAGCTGAAATGACTGTTTTTGCGTGTCGGATGTCGCAAATGAATCCATGCGCGGCGTGATGGACTGCGGGTTGTTGCCGTATGTGAATTTTTTCTACGGCGATGAGAGCTTTGTCCGAATTGTGCGTCTTACGTCCATTGTATCTGGCGTCTAGACATTTCCACGCCTAGGATACGCGGCATGTTTTCAGGGAAATTTTTGATGAACAAGATTTTGGTTGTCAGTGCACTGAGCGCAGCGCTGCTGCTCACCGGTTGTCAGTCGGTCAATACCACCAGCGGCGGTGCAGTGGGCATTGAGCGCAAGCAGTACATGTTCAGCATGTTGTCCGCGCAAGAGGTCGACCAGATGTACGCCCAGTCCTATCAGAAGACCGTGGGCGAAGCGTCCAGCAAAGGTGTGCTGGACAAGACCAGCAATGAAGCCCGGCGGGTTCAGGCGATTGCCGACCGGCTGATTGCCCAGACKCCGACGTTTCGTCCGGACGCGGCTCAGTGGAAGTGGGAAGTCAATCTGATCAAGAGCGATGAGCTCAACGCCAACTGCGGCCCTGGCGGCAAAATCATCTTTTACACCGGCCTGATCGACAGACTGAAACTGACCGACGATGAAATCGCCGCGATCATGGGGCATGAAATCGCCCACGCCCTGCGTGAGCACGGTCGTGAAGCGATGTCCRAGGCTTACGGCATCGAAATGGCCAAGCAGGGCGCCGGTGCCTTGTTGGGATTGGGGCAGGACACCATGGCCCTGGCCGATACCGTGGCGAACTACGGCATGACCTTGCCCAACAGCCGCGCCAATGAAAACGAAGCGGACCTGATTGGCCTGGAACTGGCGGCCCGCGCCGGTTACAACCCGAATGCCGCAATTACCCTGTGGAACAAGATGAGCAAGGTCTCGGAAGGTGCGCCACCGGAATTCATGAGCACTCACCCGGCGTCGTCGAGTCGTATTGCGGCGTTGCAGGCGGCGATTCCGAAAGTGATGCCGTTGTATGAGCAGGCCAAGAAATCCTGACGGTCATCTATTGAGGCTTCGGGCCTCATCGTCGGAGCGCCGCCCGGAGCAAGCTCGCTCCCACATTGGTTTTGTGCTCGACGCCGAACCCTGTGGGAGCGAGCTTGCTCGCGATGAACGATAACGCGGTCTATCGACCTAAACCGTCAAACCCACCCGCTGCTCTGCATCGCCTTGTACACCGCGACAATCGCCAGGATGAAGAACGCCGACGCCGCCAGTCGACGGATCAGGGTCAAGGGCAATTTGTCTGCGGCAAAGTTGCCCGCCAGTACCACCGGTACGTTGGCAATCAGCATGCCGAGGGTGGTGCCGATGATCACCAGCCAAAGCTCTGGATACTGGGCCGCGAGCATCACGGTCGCGATCTGCGTCTTGTCGCCGATTTCCGCCAGGAAGAACGCGATCAGCGTGGTCAGGAACGGCCCGAACTTGCGGGCGGTGCTGGCTTCGTCGTCATCCATCTTGTCCGGGACCAGGGTCCACAGTGCGGTCGCGGCGAAGCTCGCGGCGAGGATCCAGTGCAGCATCGTATCCGAGAAGAAACTGCCGACCCAGGCGCCTATCGCACCGGCTGCAGCGTGGTTGGCCAGGGTCGCGGCGACGATACCGGCGATGATCGGCCAGGGCTTGCGGAAGCGGGCAGCGAGAATGAGCGCGAGCAGTTGCGTCTTGTCGCCGATTTCGGCCAAGGCAACGATTGCGGTAGGTACGAGTAGTGAATCCAGCATCAGGGGTTTTCCTAAGGGGCGGGTCGACACGGCTATGACACGTACAGCCTTCCCGCCCCGGGTAAGGTGTTCGTGTCATAGGTCTTGTCAAACCCTGCGATCCATCTGATGTGGATGCTTGGGTCGCATGCGCCATGGTCTTTTGACCAAGTATGTTGACGCATGCCGGACGAGCGTGGCGCTCGTGGGAGACTACTCCCCTAGGACGGAGCGGATTCTGCCTAGGCAAAATCCATTCGGCAAGTACAAATTCTCAGCCGCGCTTTGCCCGGTAGATTCTGAAGCCCTGTCCTTCCGCCTTGATCGCACACACGCCCAAATGCTCTTCGATCAGCGGTTGATACTTCAGGAAGCTGTTAGCTACCAAGCGCAGTTCGCCACCGTTTTTCAGATGTTTGGCTGCTTTTCGCAGCAAGTTTTCGGTTGCGAAATAGTCGGTGTGCACCCCGACATGGAACGGCGGATTGCTCAGAATCGCACTCAAACCCATCGGTGCGGCATCGATTCCGTCACCGGTAATCACCTCGGCTTCCAGACCATTGGCAGCCAAAGTCAGACGACTGCTGGCAGCGGCAAAGGCATCCACATCCAGCAACGTGACCTGGTTGTGCGGGTAACGACGTTTCACCGCTGCCCCCAGAACCCCGGCGCCACAACCGAAATCGAGCAGGTGACCGCCGGGCAGTTTGTCCAGATGTTCCAGCAGCAGCGCGCTGCCGCGATCCAGGCGACCATGGCTGAACACCCCCGGCAAGCTGATGACCTTCAGCGGGCCTTCGGCCAGCGGCAGTTCGTAGGTCTGCGCCAGGCTTTCCAGCGGTTTGGCTTCAGGCGCGTTGGCCACGGTGACCAGCCAGAGCTGGCAGTGTCGCGCGCTGTCGAGTTTGCGTGGCTTGCCGAACGGGTTGAGTTGTTTGGCGGCACCTTCGATGCCGCTTTTTTTCTCGCCGACCAGGTACAGCTCACGGCCGGCCAGCCGCGAGGCGAGGGCGTTGAGGATGTAGTCGGTCAGGTCCTTGGCCTTGGGCAGAAACACCACGGCGCTATCGAACTCGCGCTGCGGCGCATTCACGCCAAAATGGCTGCGCTCGGCAAAGCGGGCGTCCAGCGCGGCCTGATCGCCGGCGTGCCAGCACCAGCCATGAGCTTCGGGCAGACGGCCCAGCAAGTCGTCGGCGGGCAAACCGGCCAGCAACACCGAACCCTGGAATAACTCGGCCTGACGAAGCAGTACTTCACTGCGCGGATCCATAACTGCTCCCGTTAAAAAAAGTGCCGCAGTTTATCAACTGACGACCCGCAGCGCCTTACCGCTGAAGTATCCCAGTGCGTTTTCGGTCACTTGGCCAACGATTCGCTGACGCGCTTCGCGGCTGCCCCAGGCGTTGTGCGGGGTGACGATCAGGCGCGGAATGTCGTGGGCCAGCAGCGGATTGCCATTAATGGGGGKCTCGACGCTCAGCACGTCCGTGGCGGCGCCGCCCAGATGCCCGTTGCGCAGGGCGTCGGCCAGTGCCTGTTCGTCGATCAGACCACCACGTGCGGTGTTGACCACAAATGCACCGGGCTTCATCGAGGCCAGTTCACGGGCACCGATGAAGTGGCGGGTATGTTCGTTGAGTGGGCAGTGCAAGGTCAGGGCATCGACCTGTGGCAACAGTTCATCCAGCGGCAAGCGATCCGGCCGGGCGGGGCGTCCGGGAATTTGCCCCAGCAGAACGCGCATGCCGAAGGCTTCGGCCAGCCGTGCGACTGCGCCGCCCAATTCGCCGTGGCCCAGCAGTCCAAGGGTTTTGCCTTCGAGTTCGACAATCGGGTAATCCAGCAAACAGAACTGTTTGGCCTGCTGCCAGCGACCTTCGCCGACGGCTTTTTGATAATCGGCCAGGCGTGTGGCCAGGTTGAGCAGCAGCATGATCGTGTGCTGCGCCACCGATGGCGTACCGTAGCCCTGACAGTTGCACACAGTAATTCCGTGGGCGCGGGCGGCGGCGAGGTCGACGTTGTTGGTGCCGGTGGCGGTGATCAGGATCAGCTTGAGATCAGGGCTGGCGGCCATGGCGGCGGCATCGATGACAATTTTGTTGCTGATGGCGACGGTGGCACCCTTGAGGTGTTCAATGACTTGATCGGGCAAGGTCTGGGCGAAAAGCTGCAGTTCGCTGAAACAACTGCGCAGCGGATTGAGGTCAAGGTCGCCAAGGTCCAGGGACGGGTGGTCGAGGAAAACGGCGCGGCGAGTGTTCGTCATCAACTGTACCTTTTGTGCAATGAACTGAAGGCGTAATCTGCCGAGCCTACCAGATGAAATAAATAGATACGCTTGGCCTGAAGGAGCCCCCATGTACTGGACAGAATTCTTGACCGTTGCCCTGATTCACTTGCTGGCCGTGGCCAGCCCCGGCCCGGACTTTGCTGTCGTGGTGCGTGAGAGTGTTACCCACGGTCGCCGCGCAGGCACCTGGACCGCGCTGGGTGTGGGGACGGCGATTTTCCTGCACGTGGGTTATTCGCTGTTGGGTATCGGCCTGATCGTGTCCCAGTCGATCGTGCTGTTCAATGCCTTGAAATGGGCMGCCGCCGCTTACCTGTTGTACATCGGTTACAAGGCACTGCGCGCGCAACCGGCCAAGCCTGTGGTGGACGATCTGCACAAGGAAGCCGGCGAGCGCACCGCCCGTGGTGCCTTCACTTCAGGGTTCGTCACCAACGGTCTCAACCCGAAAGCCACGCTGTTCTTCCTATCGCTGTTCACCGTGGTCATCAATCCGCAAACGCCACTGGCCGTGCAGGCCGGTTACGGGGTTTACCTGGCGGCGGCGACAGCGGCCTGGTTCTGCCTGGTGGCGATGCTGTTCAGCCAGCAGCGCGTACGCGCCGGTTTCGCCCGCATGGGCCACTGGTTCGACCGGACCATGGGCGCGGTGCTGATTGCGATCGGTGTGAAACTCGCGTTTACCGAGATGCACTGACCGTAACGGTTCACGAATTGCTGCAAATGCTGGCGCAACGCTAGCATTTGCGCGGTTCTGCAAATCATTCCTTTGGCTGATTTGGCTGACGATCAAGGGCACTACAGTGCGTACTTTCAGTCACGACCGTGCAGTCAGAAAAAGGGATTCTTATGTTGCAGACTCGCGTTATCCCCCCGGCCGAAGGCGCTTACCAGTACCCGCTGTTGATCAAACGGCTGCTGATGTCTGGTGCCCGTTATGAGAAAACCCGCGAGATCATCTACCGCGACAAGTTGCGCTACAGCTACCCGACCCTGATCGAACGGGTGGCCCGCCTGGCCAACGTGCTGACGGCGGCCGGGGTCAAGCCCGGGGATGCCGTGGGTGTGATGGACTGGGACAGCCATCGTTACCTGGAATGCATGTTCGCCATCCCGATGATTGGTGCGGTGATCCACACCATCAACGTGCGACTGTCGCCGGAACAGATCCTCTACACCATGAACCACGCCGAGGACCGCTTTGTGCTGGTCAACAGCGAGTTCGTCGGCCTGTACAAGGCAATCGAGGGGCAACTGACCACGGTCGAGAAAACCCTGCTGCTGACTGACCTGCCGGAAAAAACCGCGGACCTGCCGAACCTCGTCGGCGAATACGAACAACTGCTGTCAGCGGCGAGCCCGCAGTACGACTTCGAGGATTTCGACGAAAACTCGGTCGCGACCACGTTCTATACCACCGGCACCACCGGTAACCCCAAGGGCGTGTACTTCACCCATCGGCAACTGGTGCTGCACACCATGGGCGTGTCGACCATCATGGGCGCGATCGATAGCGTGCGCCTGCTGGGCACCAACGACGTGTACATGCCGATCACCCCGATGTTCCACGTCCACGCCTGGGGCTTGCCGTACGTGGCGACCATGCTCGGGCTCAAGCAGGTGTATCCCGGCCGCTATGACCCGGAATACCTGGTGGAGTTGTGG
>NZ_JBGCUL010000122.1:0-8952 GCF_054177685.1 Pseudomonas sp. P5_A2_2 | reverse complement strand
CATCACGACAGTGCAGGGCTCAAGGTTCATCAGGTGCTGCATGAGCGCTACCCGATTGAATTTTTTGCGGTACAGCTCGTGACCACGATCATCCTGTGCATGTAGATGAAAGGTGTGTTTTCCCAGATCGATGGCGGCAATAGCTACTTTGCTCATGGCAATGATCTCCGATAAGCCCCCTGTGAAAGCTTAGTGGTCGATCACAGGGGGCGGCGGGGGTAGCCATTTCATTAGGGGGCGGGGTCGTACGCAAGAATTGTATTCACAGAGACCAATGTGGGAGCGAGCTTGCTCGCGATGAGGCCCATCCAGGCAATGAAAAGCCCGCAGACGATCGCTCATCTGCGGGCTTCTTCACATCGGGGTCAAGGCTTAAGCCCGGCGCTCATGCATCCGCGCCAATTGCCGTTCAAGCATCGACGGATACGGCTCCATCAACCGCTCCACGCAGCATGCACCTTCAGGGCTGGCAATCGGGCGGATCCGTGCACGCTGGCGGATCAACGCGTCGTCGCTGATCTTGCGCTCCACCAGCAGCAGGTTGCGGCTGTGTTGCGACAGGGCCAGGGCGTCCTGGGCGGAGTCGGTCAGCAGCAGGTCGATCTGGCTCAGGCCGAACAGTTCGTCACCGAGTGTCAGGCCCAGCTGCAATTGCAGGGTGATACCGCTGTCCGCGACTTCGATCTGCAACTGGTGGCCGAGGGCCCGCAGCAGCTCGCCACAGCAAATGGCGTTGGTCAGGTAATCGTCACCGCAGTCTTCCGTGTGGAACAGCATCAGCGTGCTGCCGTCGTTCAAGGTCTCCACTTCGCCTTGATACAGCGAAGCGGCCTGGTCGAGACAATCGCGATAGCGTTCGAGCAGTTCTTCAAGCCGCGCCCGCGGCAGGCGTCGCAGTTGCTCYTGGGAGCCCAACTGCACCGCCAGCACCGCGCTGTGTTGCGGCACGCTCGGCGTGGCCTTGCGGATCACCGGTTGTGGGGTGCTGTCCAGCGACTCATCGCGCAGATCGGCGAACGGGTCTTCGTCATCGTCGTCTTCGACGGTGCTGACGATTTGCCGTGGCGCTGGCTTGAGCGCGGCTACGGGGCGGCTCTCGTCGAAACTCGGGTCGCGCAGGTTACGGACTTCGAAGGCCGGGTCGGCCTCGTCATCCATGTCGTCGAATTCTGGTTCCGGCTCCGGTTCCGGCACTGGGGCGGGCTCCGGGGCGAAGTTGGCGTGCAGCTGGCGCGCCAGGTCACCGATTTCGTCCTGGCGGTCGGTGGCCGGGGTGTATTCATCGATATTGCGCAGCCACACCCGTAATTGCAGCAGCGGCGTGGAGAGATAACGCCCCATGCGCAGGCTCAAGGCCAGAGACAGGGCCAGCAGGATGGCGCTCAAAATGCCCATGCTCTGCAGGCTGATGGTCATCGGCTGCTGGAACTGGTCCATGTCCAGACTGATACGCAATTGCCCGGCAGTCACGTCCTGGAAGGTGATCTTGCTCTGGTACATGCCCTCGGCTTCGCCCAGCAGGCCATGCTTGGGGCGCTGGCCGGACTCGGCAAGGATACGGTTGTCCGGACTGTAGATGGCAGCGTGAGCCACCAGTTTGTTCTTGGTCAGGTTGTTGAGCAGCACGTTGAGGCTGAGGATGTCGTTGGACACCAACAGCTCGGTGGCCGAGGTGGCCGTCTGCGTAGTCAGGCTTTCGCCCAGCGCATCCGCCTGCTCGTGCATGGCCTGCTTGAACTGCAAGCCCATCACACCGGCATAGATGACCAGGGCCAGGGCGACCAGGATCACGTTATGGCTGGCGATGCGCAATGCAATCGGTACACGGCGGTGGCGCAGTGCCCGGAAGATCAGCAGGAAGAAGTTGTCGGTTTTTACTGGCGTGGGCCGGTTCACTTGAGCTCGGCTCTTTTGTCCGTGAAGTTGACGCGCAGTATAGCGACAGGCCCTAGGCCGTCAAAGCGCTCGCGGTGCCCGATGGTCACTGAAAGTGGGTAGAATGCGTTTTTTTTCCACCTGCGGGGGTGCGCCTTGCGCGAAATCGTCCTGATAAACATCACGGGAGTCGACCGTCCGGGTCTGACTGCGGCCATTACCGGCGTTCTGGCCCAGGGTGGTGTGAACATTCTCGACATCGGTCAGGCGGTGATCCACGACACCTTGTCGTTCGGCATCCTGGTTGAAATTCCCGACACCGAACAAGGCAAGTCCGTGCTCAAGGACATCCTGTTCAAGGGGTACGAGCTCGATCAACAGGTGCGTTTCACGCCGGTGTCCGAAGAGGATTACCAGCAGTGGGTCGGCAACCAGGGTAAAAAACGCCACATCGTGACCCTGTTGACCCGCAAGGTGACAGCCGGGCAGTTGCAGGCCGTGAGCTCGATCACCGCCAAATATGGCCTGAACATCGACCACATCGATCGTCTGTCCGGGCGTATGCCGCTGGATACGCCGGCCGACAAGGGCAAGGGTTGCATCGAGTTTTCCGTGCGTGGCGAGGCGGCTGATCCGCAGGCGCTGCGTGCCGAATTCCTCAGCGTTGCCCAGGAACTGAACGTCGACATCGCCTTCCAGGAAGATTCGCTGTTCCGGCGCAACCGTCGCCTGGCGGTGTTCGACATGGATTCAACGCTGATCGAAGCCGAAGTGATCGATGAACTGGCCAAGGCGGCCGGTGTGGGTGACAAGGTTTCGGAAATCACCGAACGGGCGATGGCCGGTGAGCTGGATTTTCGCGCCAGCTTCAAGGAGCGCCTGGCCTTGCTCAAAGGTCTGGACGTCAATGTACTGGATTCCATCGGTGCCTCGCTACGCCTGACCGAAGGCGCCGAAACCCTGTTCGCCGAGCTCAAGCGCCTGGGCTACAAGACTGCGATTCTGTCGGGCGGCTTCACCTACTTCGCCAAGCAATTGCAGGCCAAGCTGGGTATCGACTACGTGTTTGCCAACGAGCTGGAAGTGGTCGACGGCAAAGTCACCGGCGTGGCGGTCGAGCCGATTGTCGATGCGCAGCGCAAGGCCGATTTGCTGAAGGAACTGGCGCACAAGGAAGGTTTGCGCCTGGAGCAGACCATTGCGGTCGGCGACGGTGCCAACGACCTGCCGATGCTGGCGATTGCCGGGTTGGGCGTGGCATTTCGCGCCAAGCCGCTGGTCAAGCAGTCGGCCAAGCAGGCGATTTCGACCCTGGGTCTGGATGGTGTGTTGTACTTGCTGGGCTTCCGCGATCGCGACGGCCAGCTCTAAAACAACTGTAGGAGCGAGCCTGCTCGCGATGGACGTTAACGATGACGCGGGCTTTCTGAATGCACGCGTCGCCTATTCACTCATCGCGAGCAGGCTCGCTCCTACAGGTTTGCGTACAAATCAGGCCTTCGGTGAGCCCATGCCCTGACCCATCTGCACCGCTGTACCGGCGGTCATTTCTTCAGCCCACTTCACCTGATCCGGCCCGAACAGCACGACAGCGGTCGAACCCAGCTTGAAGCGACCCAGTTCTGCGCCTTTTTCCAGGTGGATCGGCGCGCGTGCGGCTTCGTCGTAGCGGAAGGTTTTCAGTTCGCGCTTCGGCGGCGTCACCAGACCGGCCCAGACGGTTTCAATCGAAGCCACGATCATCGCACCCACCAGCACCACGGCCATCGGCCCGCGTTCGGTGTCGAAAATGCACGCCACGCGCTCGTTGCGGGCGAACAGTTCCGGAACGTTTTCAGCGGTGGTCTGGTTGACCGAGAACAGGCGACCCGGGATGTAGACCATCTCGCGCAGGGTACCAGCCAGTGGCATGTGCACGCGGTGGTAGTCCTTCGGCGACAGGTAGATGGTCGCGAAGTCGCCACCCATGAACGGCGCAGCGTTTGCCGCATCGCCACCCAACAGTTCCAGCACGCTGAAGCTGTGGCCCTTGGCCTGGAACACACGACCGTGCTCGATCGGGCCGAGCTGGCTGATCGCGCCGTCGGCGGGGCTGAGGACCGCGCCCGGGGTCTCGTCCAGCGGACGGGCACCGTCTTTCAATGCTCGGGTGAAGAACKCATTGAAGTGCTCGTAGGCGGTCAGGTCTTCGACCAACGCCAGGGACATGTCCACCTGGTAACGCTTGGCGAACCAGGCGGTAAAGGCATTCTTGAACCAGCGCACGCGGCATTCGGCAATGCAGCCGGCCAGTCGCGAGAGCAAGTTGTGGGGCAGCAGGTACTGGCCGAGGAGAAACAGACGCTTGTTCATTAACGGTCCTTAAAAATCTTAAATTTCTACCGGGGTATCGGGATGGTTGCCCCATTCGCCCCAGGAGCCGGCGTAGCCTTTGACCCGCGGATAACCGAGAGCCTTGGCCACCAGATAGGTGAAGCCAGAACGATGGTGAGTCTGGCAGTGGGTAATCACTTCTTTGTCTTTGCTGATCCCGAGTTGTTCGAGGATCTGCTGCATGTCGGTGCGGATGCGCAACTGGCGCGCCTGATCCATGCCGGCGGTCCATTCGAAATTGACCGCGCCGGGAATGTGCCCGCCCTTGGCTGCGAGGACTTTCTCGCCGGAGTACTCCAGCGGTCCGCGTGCATCCCAGATTGCCAGGTCGGCGGCGCCGAGACGGCTTTGCAGGTATTCGCGGGTGGCGGTGGGTTCATCGTGCAAGGTCAGTGGAACCGGGCCACCCACGGGTGGCGGGATCTGGATCGACATGGGCAAACCTTCCGCCAGCCAGGCCCGCAGGCCGCCATCTATATAGTGGTACTTGCTGTGGCCGATGACATCCAGCAGCCAGATGAAGCGCCCGGCCCAACCGCCGCCTTCGTCGTCATACACCACGTAGACCGCGTCGGGGTTGTGTCCCAATTCACCAAACAGCGTTTCGAGTGCTGCCTGCGGGGGCATCAGCCCCGGTGCGGGGGCCTGGCCGAGCTGCGTGCGTTTCGGATCGACAAAGCGCGCGCCGGGAATGTGCCCTTCGGCGTAGCGGGCGGGACTGGTCAAGTCCACCAGAATCAGTTCGCGGGCGTCGAGGCGAGGGAGCAAGTCGCTCGGCTCGATCACCAGCGGCAAGCCAGAGAAGTCAGACATGTGAGGTCTCCAGAGCACAAAAGGGAGGATTGTAACGCAGCTTATTGGCCACGGTGGCTAAAGCTGTGCAGGGCTTTCTCGATGCACTGTGCGGTTTTGCCGAAGGCCTGTACGGAAATTTCCGAAAAGGGCCCGCCGCCTTGATCCGCCACGACGATCATGATCACCCGGCCATTGTTGACCAGTGAACGCAGCAGCAGGTGTTCACCGCTGAACTGTGAGCGCAGGCCGTTGGGCAGCAGGGCCGAGAATTGCGCGTTGTTGGCTGGTGTCAGGCGCACTTGGGCCTGTTGCGCGAGCAGGCGTTGCAAGACGTTGCTCTGGCTGACCACGAAGTTCAACCCGGCCGCTTCCTTCGGCAGGCCGACCGTCTGGTGCACGCGCAGGTTGGCATGAGTGCGGTCGGCCATCAGGATCATCACCCGACGCATGCCGCAGGCCACCAGAGCGTCCCGGGCGGCGATGGTCAGGTGTATGGCATTGGTGAAGCGACTCGGCTCGACCAGCAATTCGGCACATTGTTTACGCCACTTCGCCAGGTCTTCGGCGCTGGGTGCCGCTGCCGGCAGCAAGCCTGCGTGGACACGGTTCATACCCCACGGCCAGATCAGCGATTCGGCAGGGTGCCAGAGGTCGGGCATGGCGTGTTGGCGTGCGCTGTTGGCGGCTTGCTGGTGCAGTTGCTGTTGCACCTCGTCCATCGGCATTTGCAGGTAAAGGCTGGTCAGGAATTGCCAGCGCTCACTGTGCGGGCTGTTCCAGGCGTGTTGCGCCGACAGCGCCAGCCCGTTGGCCAGTAGCACTGTGTTGGCCGGCTGATTGAGCCAGCGACGCAGGGTCGGATCGTCATCGAGACGGTTCTGCTGGCGCAGTGGATGCTCACTGTCACGGGCGATGCGCAGGACTTTCACCAGTTCCCGCTGCTCGGTGAGCAACAGGCGATAACCCTGCTGCACCCAGATCGGCAATCGCCAGACCTCCACCAGCGCCTGGCCGATGTCCAGCAGGCGTACGCCAAACAATTGCTGTTCGACTTTGCGTGCCGACTCACCTTTATGGATGACCCGCAGCTCCCACTCTTCGAGCAGTTTCGGATGAGTCAGCGCCAAAGGCCACAGGGGCGATAGAAACAGCAGGCTGCCCCAGTGGATGTCCTGCCACAGGCGTGCCAGGCGACTGGCAAAAAAACCGTTGGCCTGTTGCGTGGCGTGCTGGCTGATCATCTGCAGCTGACGCAAGACTTTGGGAATCTCGGACTGGGGTTCGGCGGGAAGCCGCGCAAGCAGTTCTTCGGTGCGCTTCAGGCCGAGGCGATTGATCGCGATCTCGAGGTTTTCCGCAGGCTCGGTCATGCCGCCATGGGTGTGCCGGTTGGCTTCGCGAATCACACTCAAGGCCAGGGCCGGGCTGCCTTGCATGAGGTCGGCGATATCGCGCAGCGAGCTGCGATTGTMGCGGATGGCCGTGCAGACACGGTCGTGGCTGGCTTGCGGAACCGGCAGGCGCACGCCATCGAGAAGCTTGACCCAGCCTTCGAGAGTGGTCGGTTTCGGGGTTGGAACGTTCGTTTCGTTAACCATGGTGGGAGGCGATCATCGTCAACATTACCTGGGCCCGGATGGGGTCAAATCAGTTTTTCGCCTGAACTGCCTATAGTCTGGCGCAGTTTTGCCGATAAGGAGAAGAAGAGATTTTTTAACTTCCGAATATGACCTTGAACCCGACTCAGTAAGTGCTCCCCTAACCTATGGCTAAAATTATCGGCATCATCGTCGTATTCGCGAGCGTGCTCGGCGGATACGTGCTTTCCCACGGCAAAATTGCCGCCCTGATCCAGCCTTTCGAGGTCATGATCATCGGCGGTGCCGCCCTTGGCGCATTCTTGCAGGCCAACCCCGGCCACATGACGATGCACGTGCTCAAGAAGTCCCTGAGCATGTTCGGCTCGCGTTTCAATCATGGCTTCTACCTTGAAGTGCTGGGCCTGATCTACGAGATCCTCAACAAGAGCCGCCGCGAAGGCATGATGGCCATCGAAGGCGACATCGAAGATGCCGCCGCGAGCCCGATCTTCGCCAAGTACCCGACTGTTCTCAAGGACGAGCGCATGACCGCGTTCATCTGCGATTACCTGCGCATCATGTCCTCCGGCAACATGGCTCCGCACGAGCTGGAAGGCTTGTTCGACATGGAACTGTTCAGCCTCAAGGAAGACCTGGAACACCCATCCCACGCCGTGAACGGCATCGCCGACGCCATGCCCGGTTTCGGTATAGTCGCGGCGGTACTGGGGATCGTGGTGACCATGGCTTCGCTGGGGGAGGGCGATCAGAAATCTATCGGCCTGCACGTGGGTGCGGCACTGGTGGGGACCTTCTTCGGTATTCTCGCCGCCTACGGCTTCTTCGGCCCGCTGGCCCATTCCCTGGCCCACGATGCCAAGGAAGAACTGAACGTCTACGAAGCCATCAAGGCCTCGCTGGTGGCTTCGGCTTCCGGCATGCCGCCATCGCTGGCCGTGGAGTTCGGACGCAAGGTGCTGTACCCGGCGCACCGTCCAAGCTTCGCCGAGCTGGAACAAGCGGTTCGCGGTCGTTAGTGCTTTGTTTCGCAAATACGTTCCTTTTTTGGCAAGTGACTGTTGTTGCCAGACAAGGCGCCGCGACGAGTCATAGCCCGCTATGGCGAGGAGCGGCAACGCGGTATGGCGACAACAGGCACTGCCAAAAAGGAACAGTATTTGTGAGACAGAGCACTTAGGTTATGGAAAACAATCAGCCGATAATCATCAAGCGCGTCAAGCGCATCGCCGGCGGACACCACGGAGGCGCCTGGAAAATCGCCTTCGCGGACTTCGCCACAGCGATGATGGCGTTCTTCCTGGTGTTGTGGCTGCTGTCCACCGCCACGCCGGAACAGAAGATTGCCATCGCCGGTTACTTCAAGGACCCGATCGGTTTTTCCGAAAGCGGCACGCCGTACATCATCGATCTGGGCGGCACCCCGACCCTGGCGCCGGAAAACACCCTCAACCCCGAAGTGAAGTCCCAGCCGCAGCCGGACAAGGTCACCATCGATACCGACCAGGTTGAAGGCATGGCCGAGCAGGTCGAGAAAGAACGCCTCGAACTGTTGCTGCAAGAACTGCAGAACAAGGTTGAAGAGAACCCGCAACTGCAGAAGTTCAAGGATCAGATCCTGTTCGAAATCACGCAGGACGGCCTGCGTATCCAGATCATGGACGCAGAAAACCGCCCGATGTTCGACTCGGGGTCGGCTCGTCTGAAACCGTATTTCGAAGACATCCTGCTGGCTCTGGCCGACACCATCAAAGCGGTGCCGAACAAGATCAGCATCAGCGGCCACACCGACGCCAAGCCGTATACCGGCACCGGCGATTTCGGTAACTGGGAGCTTTCGGCCAACCGTGCCAACGCCGCGCGTCGTGCGCTGGTGGCGGGCAGCTATCCGGAAGCGCAGGTGGCACGGGTGGTCGGTTATGCCTCGTCGGCCCTGTTCGATCGCGAGCATCCGTTCAACCCGGTGAACCGTCGTATCGACATCGTGGTGCTGACCAAGAAAGCCCAGCGTGCGATCGAAGGTTCGCAAGGTGTGGAGCCTGCTCCTAATGCGCCGCAAGGTTCGGCGGCTCCGGGAGCCGCACCGGCTACACCGGTCGACCCGAATGCGTTGCCGGCGGACAAGGAACCGCTGCCGGCTCACGAACTGCGTGAGCGTCTGAACCTGTTTGATAACCCGGCGCTGAAGCCGGGCGAGCCAGCCAAACCGGCTGAACCGCCCAAGCAGTGACCGACAAGAAAGCCGACAGCGATGTCGGCTTTTTTATTGGCGTTTTCTACGTTAAAACCCACGGATGATTCGGGACTTGAG
>NZ_JBGCUL010000121.1:0-8980 GCF_054177685.1 Pseudomonas sp. P5_A2_2 | reverse complement strand
GGATTGAATGGCGTAGGAAAGAAGAGCGCGAACACTAAGAAACACCCACTGAAAGATTTAGCCAATCGGTCGATGCGGCCGATTGAATCCCCCCCTAAAGGTGATGAGCTTCATCCAGCAGGCGCCCAACCGCTCTAGCAAGCCTGCCGCCGTATCGCAGCCTCTAACTTCGACCAATCTGCGGCAAATCGCCTCAAACGAGCCGCCGGACGCCCTGATTTGAGTAGCCTGCGGCTTTGCTGTTAAATAGACGGCGTGTCGCCAGTGTCTATTTTTTCCGGGCACGGCGCATAGGCTGATACCGGGTACGTGTCCAACGCCTCTTTATTATCTTGAAGCGAACCGTGCGCCATCAGCTCTTCCTTGTGAACTGTCTTAACGTGAGTTAATCAAAATGTTGAAAATCGTCCATCTGTTGATAGGCGCAGCGGCCTTGCTGCTGTCCTTCATCCCTAGCCTGCAATCCGAAGCCTTACCTTACCTGCAACAATCCGACGCACTGTACCTGGCCTTTTTCGGCCTGCTCAACCTTACACTTGCGCCTGTCATCCCTTACTGGAACAAAGGCCCGCGCCACCAACTGCAAAACCTGGTCAGCGCCTTGCTGGTTCTGAGCGTGGTCCTGCAAACCCTGACGCTGATCGCACCGATGCCCGTTATCGCCGGTCAACCCGCCGTACTGTTCAGCCTGGTCGCAGCCCTGATCGCTGTTGCCCTGCACTTGGGCATCTGCTTCTACAAATCGTCACCGGCCGCCGCCTCGCCAAGCTACGACATGAGCAACCGCGATACCGGCACCGTCAAGTGGTTCAACACATCCAAAGGCTTCGGCTTCATCTCCCGCGACTCCGGTGACGATATCTTCGTCCACTTCCGGGCCATTCGCGGTGAAGGCCACCGTGTCCTGGTCGAAGGCCAGCGCGTGGAGTTCTCCGTCATGAATCGTGACAAGGGCCTGCAAGCCGAAGATGTGATCGCCGCACTGCCGCGCCGCTGACTCAAGGCTAAAAAAAACCGCGCACAGCCGAGCTGTCCGCGGTTTTTTTATGCCTGCGCGTTGATTAATAGTGCGGCGGCGGCGCTTCCTCTTCGAACGACTCGAACTGGCCGACCATTTCCTCCTGCCGCTTGAGCAGCGCAGCYATTTGCAGCTGTAGACGCTCGACCACCCGCTGCTGCGCCACCAGCACATCATTCAATGCCTGGATGGTGTCATCCTGAAAGGCCAGGCGGCTTTCAAGCTCGGTAACGCGTTCTTCCAGGCTCATGGTTCAGCCCTCCAGAAACGTAAAATCATCGGTCAAAATCAGGCGCAAACGTTCGCGAATAGCGGCGATCTGCTCCGGGTTGTAGGGTTTTGCCGGATGCTTACCCCAAACCGGCGCTGGCCAGGCGGCATCTTCGCGCTTGCGCACAATCACATGCATATGCAACTGACTTACAACGTTGCCCAGCGCCGCAACATTCAATTTGTCCGCGTCGAACGAGTCCTTGAGCACTTGCGAAAGCACAGTTGTTTCCTGCCAAAGCTGTTGCTGATCTGCGACATCCAACTGAAATATCTCGCTGATAGCCTCGCGACGAGGTACCAGGATGAACCAGGGATAGTTCGAATCGTTGGACAGCAGCAACCGGCAGAGCGGAAAGTCCCCGATCGGTAACGTATCTTGTTGAAGTCGTGGATCTAAAGCGAACACTGTGCGCACTCCCGCCGGATCATCATTTTTCAGCTTAGCGCTCATCCTGACGGGACGGCGCGCCAAACGACCGGACGGCAGCATACCTGCGAACGGCGCATGCTTCACGACGAACCTTGCACAGAGGTCACGAGCGCCTGCGAAAAGCTGACACCCGCCCCCGAATGAGACATTTTTCGCCGCCGCGCACCACTACAGAACCGATCAGCCGGCAAAAAACGCCGAAATGACTGATTCGCAACGAAGAGTTCACGCCAGACAAGCGGTCAACAGGAATGAATTCAGCACAAGGCTAAAAATTTTTTGCACCAAAACCGCACAGTAGGTCTACGCTGAGTGCTTCGACATCCGCCATTTACTCACTGGTGGGGTGAACCGGTAACATTTTTGTTTGTAAGGCAGTCGACCAGAAGGGTGCAACAGGATGCCAGGCAAGGCGTCAAGCCCAAACCAAACGCGCTTGCCCCCCGGTTTTATGAGGTTTTTACAGCGTCAGACAGTCAAATTTAAAAAAACTGCAAAAAAATCAATTTTGTGCACGCTTGTTGCATTCATACCCAACATCACCTGATGTGACACCCGCTGGAAGTGGGGGTTTTCAGGCAAAAAATACAGTGGCAAGGTAGCCCGATGGAGATTCAAACGTTTCACCAGGACTCTTTTTACCGGCGCCAAGGCTCGGAAAACAGCATTAAAGTTGTCAGCCCGGTTGCGCTGGAGCTGGAAATTTGCGACATCTAGCACGCTATTTGCGACAGGGTCGTAAAGAAGGCGAAAGGTTAGATACGCAAGTATCGCCAACATTGTCGGCGTGATATAAGTTTGCGCCGACACAAAAAGAAAGAGCCGCCCAGATAATAAATCAGGTGGGACGGCAGTACTCTTCTAAAACCAAAGGAGCAAATCACGATGCGCGTGATGAAGTGGAGCATGATCGCACTGGCAGTTGCAGCAGCAGCCAGTACTCAGTTGGCAGTAGCCGCACCTTTCGTAAGCGACCAGGCCGAAGCCAAAGGTTTCGTTGAAGACAGCAAACTCGACTTGCTGGTTCGCAACTACTACTACAACCGTAACAAGAAAAACGGCCAAGTCGATGACAAAGACTGGACCCAGGGCATCCAGGGCATGTACAGCTCGGGCTACACCCAAGGTCTGATCGGTGTTGGCGTTGAAGCCTGGGGCCAACTGGCCATTAAGCTGGACGGTTCCGACAAATATGCAGGTTCCGGCAACATGTCCGTGGACTCTGACGGCGAAGTCAACAACAGCCAGGGCAAAGCCGGCGCTGCCGCCAAGTTCCGCATCTCCAAGACCGAGCTGAAAATCGGCGACATGCAGCCAAGCACTTCTCCGGTGTTCGCTGTAGGCGGTTCCCGTATCCTTCACCAAACTGCCAGCGGTATCCAACTGCAGAGCAGCGAAGTTACTGACCTCGACCTCGAAGCCGGTCACTTCTACTCGGCAACCAGCCAGGACCGCAACGCTCGTGACGGCGAACTGTTCGCTACTTACGCTGGCGTGACAGCTAACTCCATCGACTACTTCGGTGGCAAGTACGGCATTACCCCGGACCTGAGCGTATCGCTTTACGGTGCCAAGCTCGAAGACGTCTGGAACCAGTACTACGCCAACGCGAACTACACCCTCGCACTGGGCGGCGACAACTCGATCAACTTCGACGGTAACATCTACAACACCAAGGATACCGGTAACGCTAAAGCAGGCGACATCAGCAACACCGCCTACTCCCTGGCTGCTGCTTACTCGTTCCTGAAAGCGCACACACTGACCCTGGCCTTCCAGAAGGTCAACGGCGACACCCCGTTCGACTACATCGGTGTGGGTGACAACAACCGTGGTGGCGACTCGATTTTCCTCGCCAACTCCATTCAGTACTCTGACTTCAACGCCCCTGGCGAGAAGTCGGTACAAGCCCGTTACGACCTGAAAATGGCCGAGTACGGCGTACCTGGCCTGAGCTTCATGGTCCGTTACGTGAATGGTTGGAACATCGACGGTACCAACACTCCATCGAACAGCACCTACACCGGTCTGTACGGTGCAGACGGCAAACACCACGAAACCAACGTGGAAGCCAAGTACGTCATTCAATCCGGCCCAGCCAAGGATCTGTCGTTCCGCATCCGTCAAGCATGGCACACCGCCAATGCTGACGAAGGCGAAGGCGATATCTCTGAGTTCCGCCTGATCACCGACTACCCACTCAACATTCTGTAATCGCAGAAAGTTAGTTTGCGGTAATCAAAAAAAGGCCCATCTTCGGATGGGCCTTTTTCGTTGTCTGCTGTACAACATTTAACCAAACAGACTCTGCAGTACATGCCTGACCAAGAAGTCAGGCACTAACCGCACACCCCTTACTGCGCAGCAGATTCCTGAACCACGCGAATAACCCGCTGCGGAAATGGAATATCGATGCCGGCCTCTCTCAGACGATCACGGGACAGTTCGTTGAACATGAACATCACATCCCAATAATCCGCCGTCTTCACCCAGACACGCAGGGAAACAGTGATAGAACTGTCACCCAATGTCGATATGACTGCCTGAGGTGCCGGGTCAATCAATACACGCGGATCCTTGGCCAGTTCCAGCAACACTTCTCGGGCTTTCTGCAAGTCCGCTTCGTAATCAACGCCTACATCAAACACGACCTTACGGGTCGGCTGACGATTGGTGTTGGTGATAATGCCGTTCGACAGATTGCCGTTAGGCACGATGATGGTTTTGTTGTCGCCAGTACGCAGCACAGTGTGGAAAATCTGAATGCTGTCGACGGTACCAGCAACACCCTGTGCTTCAATCCAGTCACCGATGCGAAATGGACGGAACAACAGAATCAGCACGCCACCTGCGAAGTTCGCCAGGCTGCCCTGCAACGCCAGACCAATGGCCAGACCCGCCGCACCAATTGCCGCAACGAACGACGTGGTTTCCACCCCGATCATCGAGGCCACGCTGACGATCAGCAAGATCTTGAGGATGATGTTCGCCAGGCTGCTGATAAAGCCTTGCAGCGCCAGGTCGGCATTACGCAATGCAATCAGGCCGCCGAGCTTTTTCGTGACCTTGTTGATCAGCCACCAGCCAATGGCCAGGGTAATGACCGCCAGCAGTACACGGCTGCCGTATTCCATGATCATCGGGATCCAGGTTTGGGATACCTTGACCAGATTGTCTACCTCGGCATTTAAGTCCATCTACTCTCTCCTGTTTTCCGGCTACCCGGCATGCGTAAAAAAGCGGCAGAAAGATCGAACCGCGACGGGCTCAACCGTTTCTGCCGTTGCTTGGGCCTCCGACGTTGCAAACGCCAGGAGGTTCCCGCGTTCAAGATCAGTCGCGGAAGTTGTTGAACTGCAGCGGCATACCGAATTCCTTGGCCCGCAGCACTGCAATGGCTTCCTGCAGGTCATCACGCTTTTTGCCGGTAATACGAACCTGCTCGCCCTGAATGGCCGCCTGGACCTTGAGCTTGGCGTCTTTGACATGGGCGACGATTTTCTTCGCCAGTTCCTTGTCGATACCTTCCTTGAGGACGGCTTCCTGCTTCATCAGCTTGCCCGACGCGAACGCGTCCTTGACTTCAAGGCACTGCACGTCGATTTTGCGCTTGACCAGCGCCAGCTTGAGGATCTCAATCATCGCTTCGAGCTGAAAATCCGCTTCCGCGGTCAGGTTGACGGTCAGGTCTTTTTCCTTGAACTCGAAGCTGCCTTTGCCTTTCAGGTCATAACGACGATCGAGTTCCTTGACGGCGTTCTCGACCGCGTTGGTGACTTCGTGTTTGTCCAGTTCGGATACCACGTCGAACGACGGCATGTAATCTCTCCAAATTTAAAGGCGCACTGATGGAGCACGCCTGGCTTGCGGTTAAAATCCGCGCTGATTATAACGGGTCTTTCCCATCATTCACTGTGAGCTGCCGATGCACGCCTTAAACAGAGCAAAAAGCTGATGTCTACCACCTGGCATGTTCTGGGCGCCGGCAGCCTCGGCACTTTATGGGCGACACGTCTGGCGCGGGCTGGAGTGCCGGTCAGGCTGGTCCTGCGGGACGCCGCGAGGCTGCAGGCCTATGAGGCGGCCGGTGGATTGACACTGGTGGAACACGGCGAGGCGCGACACTATGCCGTGCCCGCCGAGACAGCCGGCAGCACCCAACCGATCAACCGCCTGCTGGTGGCGTGCAAGGCCTACGATACCGAAAGCGCGGTGGCCCGACTGGCGCCACGCCTGGCCCCGGGTGCCGAACTGATCCTGCTGCAAAATGGCCTGGGCAGTCAGGATGCAGTGGCGGCACAGGTACCTCAGGCACGCTGCATCTATGCGTCGAGCACCGAAGGCGCCTTCCGCGATGGCGATTGGCGCGTGGTGTTTGCCGGGCATGGTTTCACCTGGCTGGGGGATGCAAGCCATCCGGTTGCGCCGATCTGGCTCGATGACCTGAGCACTGCCGGCATCCCCCACGAGTGGAGCACCGAAATCCTGACCAGGTTGTGGCGCAAACTCGCCCTTAACTGTGCGATCAATCCGCTGACGGTGCTGCACGATTGCCGCAACGGCGGTTTGCAGCAACATCACTGCGAAGTCGCTACTCTGTGCGGCGAACTGGTGGAGTTGCTAGAGCGTTGTGGTCAGCCGGCAGCGGCCGAAAACCTGCAGCAGGAAGTCGAACGGGTGATTCACGCCACCGCAGCCAACTACTCCTCGATGCATCAGGACGTCACAAGCCAGCGCCGCACAGAAATCAGCTACCTGCTGGGCTACGCCTGCAAAGTGGCCGGGCGTCATCAATTGAACCTGCCTCATCTCAATCAGCTTGAGTCAAGGTTGATCGCTCGCCTGCAAAGCCTTGGATTGCCCAGCGACTGAGCAGCGGCTACGCTGGCCACTTGTTCCTTTTCAGCGATGAACCCGATGCCATTGCGCCAGCGTCTTGAAAACCTGCCTGTCGGCCAGAAACTGCTGGCCGCCCTGCTAGTCCTGTTGACCACCGTCCTGCTGGTCGCCAACCTGACCTTTATCAGCGCCGCGTACTACATTTCCCAGGAAAGCATGGCGCCTCAGGCCCTGCAGACCATCGGCCGGCTGGTATCCAACCCGAGCCTGACCTCCGAAGCCCTCGATTCGCCGCAAAGCGCTGAGCGCCTGCTAAACGAACTCAATAGCTATTCGCCGTTGCGCGCGGCAGTCCTGTATGACGGAAAAGGCGAGCAATTGGCGCAATTGCAGCATGGCGACAAACTGGAGTTGCCGAAACGGTTCCGGCATATCGAAGACTGGCAGGTTACCGAGTTCCGCAGCAACCAGGTCATTACCCTGCCCCGCCCCGGAGCTGCACCGGGGCATTTGCTGTTGGTCGCCAGCAGTGAACTGCCAGTGGCGTTCTATACCGGGACCCTGACGGCCAGTCTGGGGATTCTGATTTTCAGTGTGCTGCTCTGGCTGGTCATCGCCCGTCAAATCAAGCGCCTGATTACCCGGCCGATCCACCAACTCGAAGAGCTGTCCCGGCAGGTAACCCGTGAAGAAAACTACTCACTGCGTGCTTCACGAGGAAACCACGATGAAATCGGCAGCCTCGCCGAGGCGTTCAACACCATGCTTTCGCGAATCGAGGCCCGGGAGCAGCAACTCAAGCGGGCCCGGGACGACTCCCAGGCAGCCTACGACCAGGCCCAGGGGCTGGCGGAAGAAACCCGGCACACCAACCGCAAACTGGAGCTTGAAGTCCAGGTGCGCAGCAAGATCGAGAAAAAGCTTACCGGCTTCCAGAACTACCTCAACAGCATCATCGACTCCATGCCGTCGGCGCTGATCGCCCTCGACGAACAGCTCTACGTGACGCAGTGGAACCAGGAAGCCAGCGCACTTTCCGGCACGCGCCTCGACGAAGCCCTGAACCAGCCCATCTTCCTCGCCTTCGAACCGCTCAAGCCGTTCTTGCCACAACTCAAGCAAACGGTCGAGCAGCATACGGTGGCCAAAATCGAACGTGTCACCTGGCTCAAGGATGACGAGCCCCGCCACTATGCCCTGACCTTTTATCCATTGATGGGCGGCGCCGGGCGTGGCGTGGTGATCCGGATCGACGACATCACTCAGCGCCTGTCCCTGGAAGAGATGATGGTGCAGTCGGAGAAAATGCTTTCTGTGGGTGGTCTTGCCGCCGGCATGGCCCACGAAATCAACAACCCGCTGGGTGCGATCCTGCACAACGTGCAAAACATTCGCCGACGCCTGTCCCCCGATCTGCCGAAGAACCTTGAAGTGGCCGAACAGGCCGGCATCGAACTGACGGCGGTCAATCAGTATCTGCAACTTCGCGATGTGCCGAAGTTGCTCGACGGCATCCAGCAGGCCGGTGCCCGGGCCGCCAAAATCGTCACCCACATGCTCAGCTTCAGCCGTCGCAGCACCCGCCAGATGGCTCCGTGCGATTTGCCCGCCCTGATCGACCAGGCGGTGGAGATCGCCAGTAACGACTTCGATCTGGCGATCGGCTTCGATTTCAAGGGCCAGGCCATCATTCGCCAGTTCGATCCGGCGCTGGGCCCGGTCCCCGGCACCGCCAACGAACTGGAGCAGGTACTGCTCAACCTGTTGAAAAACGCCGCGCAAGCCATTCACCAGCGTGAAGACGGCAGCGAGCCGGGACGGATCATTTTGCGCACCAGGCTGAATCCGCCGTGGGCGGAAATTCAGGTCGAAGACAATGGCATCGGCATGAGCGAGAGCGTACGCAAACGGACCTTCGAACCGTTCTTCACCACCAAGGAGATCGGCCAGGGCACCGGACTTGGGCTGTCGGTGTCGTACTTCATCATCACCAACAACCACAAGGGGCAGATGGAAGTGCAATCGACCCCGGGCCAAGGCACGTGCTTCACCTTGCGCCTGCCCCTGGCGAGCACGCCACCTGTCTCGCAACAACTCAATCTGCTATCGAGGTAACCATGGGCTTTCGTTTGTCGAAGATTTACACCCGCACTGGCGACAAAGGCGAGACCGGGCTGGGCGATGGCCGTCGCGTACCCAAGGATCACCCGCGGATCGAGGCCATTGGCGAAGTCGATACGCTGAACAGTCAGGTGGGCGTGTTGCTGGCCGGATTGGCGGCGCAAACGCACGCCATTGCAGGCTTTCAGGAAGTGATCGATGTTTTGGCGCCTTGCCAGCACCGATTGTTCGACCTCGGTGGCGAACTGGCGATGCCGGTGTATCAGGCGTTGAATGCAGCGGAAATCGAACGCCTGGAA
>NZ_JBGCUL010000120.1:0-9023 GCF_054177685.1 Pseudomonas sp. P5_A2_2 | reverse complement strand
AAGCGCTCCACCAGTTCGGCGCTCAAGGGCGGCGAGCGGTGGTGATGGCTTTCCCACCACGGCCGCACATGCCGCACGAACTGCCGACGCTGCACGTCCGTCGCCTGGTGCCACAAGCGGCTGATGTGTGCCCGCACCGTGTTCAGTGGCCCCTGCCAGTCGACACCCTGGGCGATGGCGTCCCGACAGTGCCGACGCAGTTCACGCATCAACTGGCGAGGTGTACGGATGTGCTGATCCTGCGCGAGAAAATCCACCCAGGCCGGTGGCTGGCGACGTACATGGGGGCGCAGGCCATGGCGGGAAAACACTTCGATGGGCCCACGATGCCCGGCCTGATCCAGGGACACCACGGCGTCGACCATGGTCAGGCCAGAGCCGATGATCATGACCGTCGATTGCGGGTCGAGTCGCTGCATAGCCCCCACGTCCCATGGATCAAGGGCTGCAGCGTTCAAACCACAAGATCGGGTTTGTGGCGTGCGCGCAGCGGGAAACACCCCCGTGGCCAAGACCGCAAAAGCGCCCTGCAAGCTTCGGCCATCACTCAAGGTCAACCGCACTACGTCTGCATCGGCTTGCAAATCGACCACTTCGGCCTGCACATGCTCGACCGTCGAACCGTTCAATGCGCCCAGTGCCTGCGCGTCTGCCAGGCGCTGCCGGGCGTACAGGCCAAAAATTCCCCGTGGCGCAAACAGCTCGCTGACCGGCACGTGCTGCTGATCCGATTCCGGCCAGCCGCCCGCCTCGATGTACTCGGTCAGCCATTGGGTAAAATCGTCGGCGTTGTCCGGGTCGAGACTCACCCGCGCCGCGTTGCCGTTGAGCGTATGGCCCAGTTCCACCGCGCTGTAGGCTTCGCCCCGCCCCAACTCGGTCCGGGGCTCGATCACCAGCACCCGGCGCCGGCCCGGCAAACGCATCAACTGCGCCGCCAGCATCGCGCCACTGAGGCCACCGCCGACAATCAGGATGTCAGCGTCATTGGTCAAGGTCTGGTCCATCGTGCTCTCCCTGTTCAGATCACCACATTACGCACAAACCGCGCCGCCACCGCCCCGTCATTGCGATAACAGTGCGGCTGGTTGCTGGCGAACATGAAGAATTCACCCGCGGCGATATGCTGTGGCTGGTCGCCGAGCATAACGGTCAGGCAACCTTCGAAGACATAAATCTGCTCGCTCCAGCCATCGGCGTCCGGCTCCGACGGATACACCTCGCCCGGTTGCAGGCACCACTCCCACTGCTCGACTTCGCGGCTGGCCTGGGCCTTGGAGAGCAACACCGCTTTGCTGCCGGGGATCGTGCCGGTCCAGGCCAGTTCATTGATACGGCCGGGATCTCGGGCGTCGGGGGCCTGGATCAAATCACTGAAGGCAACGCCGAGGGCTTCGGCCACCCGGTCGAGGGTGGTCAGGCTGACGTTCTTTTCCCCCGCCTCGATCGCCACCAGCATTCGACGGCTGACACCGGACTTTTCCGCCAGCGCGCTCTGGCTCAGGTCGGCGGCATGCCGCAAACGACGGACGTTTTGGCTGACGTGCTGGAGGACCGAAGCCCGTTGGGTAGAATCTTTGTGCACTATATTGCTCACTGGGTGGGGTTGGGCAGTATACTGCGCAACATTCGGCGCATTGTGCGTCCCCCTCAAGTAGCGTGCAAGGTCATGACGTCGGTGAACTCCCCAAAGGCTGCCTCCCGTTTCACAAGGTTCAGCAAGGCCGAATGCGTGCTGGTGCTGATCACGATGGTCTGGGGCGGTACCTTCCTGTTGGTACAGCATGCGATGACCGTCAGCGGCCCGATGTTTTTCGTCGGCCTGCGCTTTGCCGCCGCCGCTGGCATCGTCGCCCTGTTTTCCTGGCGTCAACTGCGCGACCTGACCTTGTTCGAACTCAAGGCCGGGGCATTTATCGGCGTGGCGATCATGCTCGGCTACGGCTTGCAGACGGTCGGGCTGCAAAGCATTCCCAGCAGCCAGTCGGCATTCATTACCGCGCTGTATGTCCCTTTCGTGCCGTTGCTGCAATGGCTGGTGCTGGGGCGGCGACCGGGATTGATGCCCAGCATCGGCATCATGCTGGCCTTTACCGGGTTGATGCTGTTGTCCGGGCCGTCCGGTGCGTCGTTCAACTTCAGCCCCGGTGAAATCGCTACCTTGATCAGCGCCGTGGCCATTGCGGCCGAGATCATCCTGATCAGCACCTATGCCGGCCAGGTCGATGTACGCCGGGTGACGGCGGTGCAGCTGGCGGTGACTTCGGTGCTGTCGTTCCTGATGGTGGTGCCGACCAGCGAGGCGATACCGGATTTCTCGTGGTTGCTGCTGTGTAGCGCGCTGGGCCTTGGGGCGGCGAGTGCGGCGATTCAGGTGGCGATGAACTGGGCACAGAAAAGCGTGTCACCGACCCGCGCCACGCTGATCTATGCCGGTGAGCCGGTATGGGCCGGGATTGTCGGGCGCATCGCCGGGGAACGCCTGCCGGCGATTGCCCTGCTCGGGGCCGGGTTGATTGTGGCGGCGGTGATAGTCAGTGAGTTGAAGACCAAGGGTAAGGCTGCGACGGCTGAGGAAGAGTTGGAAGAGGAAACTCAGCGATAAACCGCGGATTCTGCATTACCTGATAGGCCGCCATCGCGAGCAAGCTCGCTCCCACAGTGTTTTGTATTGCGCACAAAACTGTATGTACACCTCAAAACCTGTGGGAGCGAGCTTGCTCGCGATGGCGTCAGCACAGGCGAAAACCCTCTACCAGAAACAATCTGAATCAGGGCTTTTCCGTCTACCGTGTAGGATTCTGCGACAGCTTGGCGTTTGGTGATCCGGGAGCTGGCACGTATGATGCTTCACAAACTTCCGCAGATTAGAAGCCTATGTCCCTGATAGTTCTACTGCTTCTGCCTTTCATAGGCAGCTGTTTGGCGGCCGTGTTGCCGCACAACGCCCGTAACGCCGAATCCCTGCTGGCTGGCCTGATCGCCCTGATCGGTACCCTTCAGGTCGCATTCCTGTACCCGCAGATCGCCCATGGCGGCGTCATTCGCGAAGAGTTTCTCTGGTTGCCCAGCCTGGGCCTGAACTTCGTCCTGCGCATGGACGGTTTCGCCTGGCTGTTCTCCATGCTGGTGCTGGGCATCGGCACCCTGGTTTCGTTGTACGCGCGCTACTACATGTCGCCGAACGATCCGGTGCCGCGTTTCTTCGCGTTTTTCCTGGCCTTCATGGGCGCCATGCTCGGGCTGGTGATTTCCGGCAACCTGATCCAGATCGTGTTTTTCTGGGAGCTGACCAGCCTCTTTTCGTTCCTGTTGATTGGCTACTGGCACCATCGCGCCGATGCCCGGCGCGGCGCCTACATGGCACTGATGGTGACCGGTGCGGGCGGTTTGTGCCTGCTGGCGGGGGTCATGCTGCTCGGCCATGTGGTCGGCAGCTATGACCTGGACAAGGTCCTGGCCGCCGGCGACCTGATTCGCGCCCATGCCCTCTACCCGATTCTATTGCCCCTGATCCTGATCGGCGCACTGAGCAAAAGCGCGCAATTTCCCTTCCATTTCTGGCTGCCCCACGCCATGGCCGCGCCGACCCCTGTGTCGGCGTACCTGCACTCGGCGACCATGGTCAAGGCCGGGGTGTTTCTGCTCGCGCGGCTATGGCCATCGCTCTCGGGTAGTGAACAATGGTTCTATATCGTCAGCGGCGCCGGCGCCTGCACCCTGTTGCTCGGGGCGTACTGCGCAATGTTCCAGAACGACCTCAAGGGCTTGCTGGCCTACTCGACCATCAGCCACCTCGGCCTGATCACCCTGCTGCTCGGCCTGAACAGTCCGCTGGCCGCCGTCGCCGCGGTGTTCCACATCCTCAACCATGCGACGTTCAAGGCCTCGCTGTTCATGGCCGCGGGCATCATCGACCACGAAAGTGGCACCCGCGACATCCGCAAGCTCAGTGGCCTGTACAAACTGATGCCGTTCACCGCCACCCTGGCCATGGTCGCCAGCGCCTCGATGGCCGGCGTACCGTTGCTCAACGGCTTCCTGTCCAAGGAAATGTTCTTCGCCGAAACCGTGTTCATCAATGCCACCCGCTGGGTCGAACTGAGCTTGCCGATCGTGGCAACCATTGCCGGTACCTTCAGCGTGGCTTACTCCCTGCGTTTCACCGTGGATGTGTTCTTCGGTCCGCCCGCGACCGACTTGCCCCACACGCCCCACGAGCCACCGCGCTGGATGCGCGCACCGGTCGAGTTGCTGGTGTTCACTTGCCTGGTGGTGGGGATCTTCCCGGCCCAGGTGGTCGGCCCACTGCTCGCGGCGGCGGCGCAACCGGTGGTCGGCGGCACGCTGCCCGAATACAGTCTGGCCATCTGGCACGGCCTGAACGCGCCGATGATCATGAGCCTGATCGCCTTGTCCTGCGGCACCGTGCTCTATCTGCTGCTGCGCAATCAATTCAAGCGCGGGCGCTTCAACCGCCCGCCCGTCGTCGGTCGCCTGGACGGCAAGCACCTGTTCGAATACGCGTTGGTCGCCAGCATGCGCCTGGCCCGGCGCCTGGAGCCGCGGATTGGCACCCGGCGCCTGCAAATGCAGTTGTTCCTGGTGGTGTTCGCCGCCGTGCTGGCCGGGTTGATTCCCATGTTGCACAGCAGCCTGCACTGGGGCGACCGGCCGAAAATCCCCGGGTCGATCGTCTTCGTCACCTTGTGGTTGCTGGCCATCGCCTGCGCCCTTGGCGCGGCCTATCAAGCCAAGTATCACCGGCTCGCGGCCCTGACCATGGTCAGCGTCTGCGGCCTGATGACCTGCGTCACTTTCGTCTGGTTTTCGGCGCCGGACCTGGCCCTGACCCAACTGGCGGTCGAAGTGGTGACCACGGTGCTGATCCTGCTGGGCCTGCGCTGGTTGCCACGACGGATCGAGGAGGTCTCGCCGTTGCCGGGCAGTCTGCGCCGGGCGCGGGTACGGCGGATCCGCGACTTGCTGCTGTCGACCGCGGTCGGTGTCGGCATGGCGTTGCTGGCCTACGCCATGCTGACGCGCCAGACCCCCAACGACATTTCCTCGTTCTACCTCAGCCGCGCCTTGCCCGAGGGCGGCGGCAGCAACGTGGTCAACGTGATGCTGGTGGACTTCCGTGGTTTCGACACCCTCGGTGAAATCACCGTGCTGGTGGCCGTGGCCCTGACCGTGTTCGCCCTGCTGCGCCGCTTCCGTCCGCCGAAAGAAAGCCTGCAACTGCCGGCCCAGCAACGCTTGCTCGCGCCGGATGTGGTCACCGACCTGGTCAACCCGCGTCACGCCAGCGACACCGCGCTCGGCTTCATGATGGTGCCGGCGGTGCTGGTGCGCCTGCTGTTGCCGGTGGCGCTGGTGGTGTCCTTCTACCTGTTCATGCGCGGGCACAATCAACCGGGCGGCGGTTTTGTCGCCGGGCTGGTGATGTCGGTGGCGTTCATCCTGCAATACATGGTCGCCGGCACGCAGTGGGTCGAGGCGCAGATGAGCCTGCGGCCACTGCGCTGGATGGGCACCGGACTGCTGATTGCCACAGCCACCGGGCTGGGTGCGATGCTGGTCGGCTATCCGTTCCTGACCACCCACACCTGGCATTTCTCGTTGCCGCTGCTGGGTGATATTCACCTGGCCAGCGCGCTGTTCTTCGACATCGGCGTGTACGGCGTGGTGGTCGGTTCGACCCTGTTGATCCTCACCGCCCTCGCCCACCAATCGGTACGGGGTCACAAAACCGCTGCCCAACCTAAATCCATTGCCATGAAGGAGGTCGTCTGATGGAAGAAGTCATCGCAATCGCCATCGGCGTGCTGGCCGCGTCCGGCGTCTGGCTGATCCTGCGCCCACGGACGTTCCAGGTGGTCATGGGCCTGTGCTTGCTGTCCTATGGCGTCAATCTGTTCATTTTCAGCATGGGCAGCCTGTTCATCGGCAAGGAACCGATCATCAAGGACGGCATCCCTCAGGACCTGTTGCATTACACCGACCCGTTGCCGCAAGCCCTGGTGCTGACGGCGATCGTCATCAGCTTCGCCATGACCGCGCTGTTCCTGGTGGTGCTGCTGGCCTCCCGGGGCCTGACCGGCACCGACCATGTGGATGGCCGGGAGCCCAGGGAATGATGGCGATGACCCACCTGATCGTCGCGCCCATCCTGCTGCCGTTGCTGACTGCCGCGATCATGCTGATGCTCGGTGAGAAGCACCGGCCGCTCAAGGCCAGGATCAATCTGTTCTCCAGCCTGCTCGGGCTGGGCATTGCCGTGGCATTGTGGCAATGGACGCAGACCACCGGCGTGCCCGGCTCCATCGGCGTGTACCTGCCGGGCAACTGGCAAGTGCCATTCGGCCTGGTGCTGGTGGTTGATCGCCTGTCGGCGCTGATGCTGGTGCTGACCGGCATCATCGGCGTCTGTGCCCTGCTGTTTGCCATGGCCCGCTGGGACGGCGCCGGTTCGAGTTTTCACGCGCTGTTCCAGATCCAGATGATGGGCCTTTACGGCGCGTTCCTCACYGCTGACCTGTTCAACCTGTTCGTGTTCTTCGAGGTGCTGCTGGCGGCGTCCTACGGGTTGATGCTCCACGGCTCGGGCCGGGCACGGGTGTCGTCGGGGCTGCATTACATCTCGATCAACCTGCTGGCCTCGTCGCTGTTCCTGATTGGTGCGGCGCTGATCTATGGCGTCACCGGCACGCTGAACATGGCCGACCTGGCGGTAAAGATCCCGCTGGTGTCCGCAGCCGATCGCGGCTTGCTGCACGCCGGCGCGGGGATTCTTGCCGTCGCGTTCCTGGCCAAGGCCGGCATGTGGCCGCTGAACTTCTGGCTGGTGCCAGCCTATTCGTCGGCCAGCGCGCCGGTGGCGGCGATGTTCGCGATCATGACCAAGGTCGGCGTCTACACCTTGCTGCGCCTGTGGACGCTGCTGTTCTCCGCCCAGGCCGGGGCATCGGCGTTCTATGGCGGTGAGTGGCTGATCTACGGCGGCATGGCGACCATCGTTTGCGCTGCCATGGCGATCCTCGCCGCACAACGCCTGGAGCGCATGGCCAGCCTGAGCATTCTGGTGTCGGCGGGCATTCTGTTGTCGACCATCGGTTTCGCCCAGCCGAACCTGGTCGGCGCGGCGCTGTTCTACCTGTTCAGCTCGACCCTGGCATTGAGCGCACTGTTCCTGCTGGCCGAACTGATCGAACGCTCGCGCTCGGCCAACGAAGTCCTGCTCGAAGATGAAACCGAACTGCTGCCCCGGCCACTGGAATCCCTGCATCCGCCCAAAGGCATCAACCTCGACGACGAACAAAAAGCCGTGGTCGGCCAGGTGATTCCCTGGACCATGGCGTTTCTTGGGCTGAGTTTCATCGCTTGCGCCTTGCTGATCATCGGCATGCCGCCGCTCTCCGGCTTTATCGGCAAACTCGGGTTGATCGGTGCCCTGCTCAATCCGCTGGGCCTGGGCAACAGCGGCGACACACCGGTTTCCAACGCCGCGTGGGGTCTGTTGGTGTTGTTGATTGTGTCCGGGCTGGCGTCACTGATCGCCTTCTCGCGTTTGGGCATCCAGCGCTTCTGGACGCCAGCGGAACGGCCATCGCCCCTGCTGCGACGCCTTGAATGCGTACCGATCCTCGCCCTGCTGGGCTTGAGCATTGCGCTGACCTTCAAGGCCGATCCGCTGCTGCGCTACACCCAGGCCGCCGCCGATGCCTTGTACAACCCGCAGCAGTATGTGATGGCGGTGCTCGACACGCGCGTCGTACCGAACCCGCCGGCCCATGCGACCACGCTGGAGGTGCAGCCATGAAGCGCCTGTTTCCGGCACCGCTGCTGTCGCTGGCCTTGTGGCTGCTGTGGTTGCTGCTGAACCTGTCGACCAGCCCCGGCAATCTGCTGCTGGGTGCGGTTCTGGGGTTTTGTGCGCCGCTGATGATGCGCAGGCTGCGTCCGCTGCCGGTGCGCATCCGTCGTCCCGGGGTGATCCTGCGCCTGGTCCTGCTGGTCGGGCGTGATGTGCTGGTGTCCAACCTCGCCGTGGCCTGGCGCGTACTCAATGCCGGTCGCCGCCCGCCCCGCTCGCGATTCATCAAGGTGCCGCTGGACTTGCGCGATGCCAATGGCCTGGCTGCTCTGTCGATGATCACCACGGTAGTGCCCGGTACGGTCTGGTCGGAGCTGGCGCTGGACCGCAGCATTCTGCTGTTGCACGTCTTCGACCTCGATGATGAGGCGCTGTTCATCCAGCACTTCAAGGCGACCTACGAACGTCCTTTGATGGAGATCTTCGAATGAGCCCGTTGCTGTCGAACGCGATCCTGCTGAGCCTGTTCTTCTTTTCTTTGGCGATGATCCTGACCCTGATCCGCCTGTTCAAGGGACCGTCGGCCCAGGACCGGGTTCTGGCACTGGACTACCTGTACATCGTCGCGATGCTGATGATGCTGGCGCTGGGTATCCGTTATGCCAGTGACACGTACTTCGAGGCGGCGCTGCTGATCGCCCTGTTCGGTTTCGTCGGCTCGTTCGCCCTGGCGAAATTCCTGCTGCGCGGTGAGGTGATCGAATGAATACGCCATTGTCGTTGTGGGTGGAAATCCCGGTGGCGATCCTGCTGGTGCTCGGCAGCCTGTTTGCATTGATCGGCGCCACGGGCCTGTTGTGCATGAAGGATTACTTCCAGCGCATGCACCCACCAGCCCTGGCCTCGACACTCGGGGCCTGGTGCGTGGCGCTGGCTTCGATCATCTACTTTTCGGCGCTCAAGTCCGCGCCGGTATTGCACGCCTGGCTGATTCCGATCCTGCTGGCGATTACCGTGCCGGTGACCACCTTGCTGCTGGCCCGGGCGGCGCTGTTTCGCAAACGCATGGCCGGGGATGATGTGCCGGCTGAAGTGAGCAGTCGGCGGAGTGAGAGCGGTAGTTAGGTCAAAGATTTGTTGTGCCTGGGCCGGCCTCATCGCGAGCAAGCTCGCTCCCACAGGGATTGCGCTGAACCCTGTGGGAGCG
>NZ_JBGCUL010000119.1:0-10573 GCF_054177685.1 Pseudomonas sp. P5_A2_2 | reverse complement strand
AATCGGACCTTTGCCGGACTATTCATCGGTGCGGCAGCATTCATGGCGACGCTGCGCAAAGCTGCGATCTAAGCCCGCGGAAATCCAGGAGGGCGACCCATGAGGTCGCCTTTTTCATTGGTGTATCAATACCTTGGAGAGCCCGTGATTTCACCGGAAGTCCCGACAATGCTTGAGCGAAACCCGTTGGGCGTTAACAATATGTAACTTCGTTTTTCCAACTGAGATTCATTCATGATTGCCCCCTCCCGTTTGCTGGCCTGGTTGCTGCTGCCGCTGTTCGCGGCGTGCAGCGTTCAACTGCTGGCCGCCCCCGCCGAAGGTGCGCCGCAGGCGCTGCACTTGCTCGATTACATCGGCGCGGATTACCCGGACACGGTGCAGGCGGGCAGCATCACGGACCAGGCCGGATTTCGCGCGCAGCAAGAATCGGTCAAGACGCTGGAAAGTCTGATTGAAGCCCTGCCAGCCAAACCGGAAAAGACGGTGCTGGAGCAAAGCCTGACCGCGTTGGGTAACTCCATCAGTACCCGTCAGGACGGTGCCGACGTCACTCGCCAGGCTCGGCAACTGGGCGCGAAGCTGGCCGTGGCCTATGAAGTCAGCCAGGCCCCGGTCATTACGCCAGATCCGTCGCGTGGGGCGCCGCTGTACGCTCAGCATTGCTCGGTCTGCCATGGCGATTCAGGGGCCGGCGACGGCCCGGCGGGTGTCGGCATGACGCCACCGCCATCAAATCTGCGCGATACCAGACGACTGGATCGGCTGAGCCTCTACGCGATCTACAGCACCTTGGGCCAGGGTGTCGAAGGGACTGACATGCCGGCCTTTGCCGATCAACTCGATGATCGTCAGCGTTGGGACCTTGCCACCTATATCGCCAGCTTCAGTGTTGATCCGGCGACGGCCAAGGCTGAAAAGACCTACAACATTGCCGACCTGGCTCGTCAGACCCCGGCCGAAGTACAGGCCGCCGAAGGCCCGCAAACCGCCGCGACCTTCCGTGCCCAGCGGGCGCAACCGCCGCAGGTCAAGCGTGGCCCGGCACAACTGCTCGACTACACCGCAGCCACTCTGGACAAGAGCATCGCGGCGTATCGTGCCGGTGAGCATGACCAGGCTTATGACTTATCGGTAGCGGCGTACCTGGAAGGCTTTGAACTGATTGAAAGCTCGCTGGACAACGTTGATGCCAACACGCGTAAAGACACTGAAAAATCCCTGATGGCCTACCGTCAGTCGTTGCAGGATGGTCTGCCGGTGAGCGACGTCGAACAGCGCCTGGAAGCGGCCAAGGCCAAGTTGAAGGCATCGGCCGGCCTGCTCGGCAACGACGGTTTGAGCTGGTCGCTGAGTTACATTTCCGGCCTGCTGATTCTGCTACGCGAAGGTCTGGAAGCGATTCTGGTGCTGGCGGCGATCCTGGCTTTCCTGCGCAACACGGGTCAACAGGCGGCGGTGCGCAGCGTCAACGCCGGTTGGGGACTGGCGTTTCTGGCGGGGCTGGGTACCTGGGCGCTGGCAGCCTATGTGATCGATGTCAGCGGTTCGCAGCGCGAATTGCTGGAAGGTGCGACGGCGTTGTTTGCCAGTGTCATGGTGTTGTGGCTGGGCGTGTGGATGCATGACCGTCGTCACGCGGCGGCCTGGCAGGATTACATCAAGACCAGCCTGGTGGGTGGCGGTGGGCGTTTCGGCTTTGCGACCCTGGCGTTTTTCTCGGTGTATCGCGAACTGTTCGAAGTGATTCTGTTCTACGAAACTCTGTGGTTGCAGGCGGGTCCGGCGGGGCATAACGCGGTGCTGGCCGGCGGGGCCACGGCGCTGGTGCTGCTGGTCGGCCTGGCCTGGGTGATTTTGCGCGGTTCGGCGAAGCTGCCGCTGGCGCTGTTCTTCAGCATCAACGCCGGTCTTTTGTGCGCCTTGTCGGTGGTGTTTGCCGGGCATGGCGTGAAAGCGCTGCAAGAAGCCGGGATCTTCGGCACGCGGCCGGTGCCGTTCTTTGATTTCGACTGGCTGGGGATCCATGCCGATGCGTATTCGCTGAGTGCCCAGGCTTTGGCGATCATTGCGATTGTCGTGTTGTATGGTCGTAGCCGGGTGGTTGAGGGGCGGCGGGTGCAGGTTTCCTGAAAAGCATTCGCTTCGCTCACTTTCGCGGGCAAGCCACGCTCCCACATGGGCGATGTGTATCCTGTGGGAGCGTGGCTTGCCCCGGGCGGCGTTCCGACGATGCTTTTCAACAGAGGAAAATTCAATGCGTGTGTGGATCGATGCCGATGCCTGTCCGCGGGCAGCCAAGGATCTGGTGGTGAAGTTCGCCCTCAAACGCCAGTTCGAAGTGGTGCTGGTGGCCGGACAGCCGCAGACCAAACCGGGGCTGGCACTGGTCAAGTTGATCGTGGTGCCGAGCGGTCCGGATGCGGCGGACGATTATCTGGTGGAACACGCGGTGCCCGGTGAGCTGGTGATCTGTAGCGATGTGCCGCTGGCCGATCGTCTGGTGAAGAAGGGCGTGGCGGCGCTCGATCCGCGGGGCAAGGAGTTTGATGCGCAGAACATGGGAGAGCGGCTGGCGGTGCGCAACCTGTTCACCGATTTGCGCGAACAGGGGCAAATGGGCGGTGGACCGGCACCCTTTGGCGAACGTGAGAAGCACGCGTTTGCCAATGCGCTGGACCGGATTCTCACTCGTTTGGCGCGCAAATCTTAAGACCAGTGGTGGACCCTGTGGGAGCGAGCTTGCTCGCGATAGCGGACTTACAGACAACATCAATGTTGAATGTGCTGGCCCCATCGTCGGAACGCCGCCCGGACCAAGCTCGCTCCCACATTTTTGAACCGTGTCAGGCATCGTTTTCGTGGGTCAGTTCGAGCACGCGGTCCACGAGTTTGTTGATGCCGGACGCCACCTCACTGATCGATTGCGCCAGCATGTAAGCCGGTGTGCTCACCAGTTTGCGTGCCTTGTCCTCGACGATGTCACTGACCGCGCAATCGGCATGGGTGGCGCCCATCTTGTTCATCGCGGCAGCGGTGTCGGTGTCATTGCCGATGGTGCAGGTGACGCCGGGGCCGTAGATCTTTGCCGCCAGGGCTGGGGAGATACACATCAACCCCACCGGCTTGCCGGCCTCGGCAAAGGCTTCGGTCAGTGCCAGGACATCCGGTTGAACGGTGCAGCCAGCACCTTCGATGGCGAAGTTGGACAGGTTCTTGGCCGAGCCGAAGCCGCCGGGCACGATCAGCGCATCGAACTCATCGACGTTCGCGTCACGGATATYCTTGATGTTGCCCCGGGCTATCCGTGCCGACTCCACCAGCACGTTGCGCGATTCGGGCATTTCTTCGCCGGTCAGGTGATTGATCACATGCAACTGCGCGATGTTCGGTGCGAAACACTGCACCTGGGCACCGCGCTGGTCCAGACGCAGCAGGGTGATGACGCTCTCGTGGAGCTCGGCGCCGTCGTACACGCCACAACCGGAAAGGATCACTGCAACTTTTTTGCTCATGGGCTTTTCTCCAGATTCATGGCGTTAAATGTCCACTAATTTGTCACTCGTTGCCATAGGGTTAATTCACGGCTACACATAGCATCTGTCCTCAAGATTCCGGTCAGGGCGCGTCATGGACTTCATTCTGTATGCGGTGCCGTTTTTCTTTGTGCTGATCGCCGTCGAACTGCTGGCCGACCGTTGGCGCGGGGTAAGTAATTATCGGGTGGCGGACGCGATCAACAGCATCAGCACCGGCGTGCTGTCGACCACCACGGGGTTGCTGACCAAAGGCGTGGGGCTGGTGACCTACGCGTTCGCCCTCAAGTACCTGGCGCTGTTCGAACTGTCGGTCGACAGTGTGTGGGTCTGGRTGTTCGCCTTTGTCTTCTATGACTTCTGCTACTACTGGCTGCACCGCATGGGCCACGAGCGCAACATCCTCTGGGCCGCCCATTCGGTGCATCACCAGAGTGAGGACTACAACCTGTCCACGGCGTTGCGCCAGACCAGTACCGGATTCCTGCTGAGCTGGATTTTCTATCTGCCGATGGCGGTGTTCGGCGTGCCGCTGCTGGTGTTCGTCAGCGTCGCGGCGCTGAACCTGCTGTACCAATTCTGGGTGCACACCCGGCACATTCCCAAGCTCGGCTGGTTCGAATGGTTCTTTGTCACGCCATCCAATCATCGGGCTCACCATGCACAGAACGCTCTCTACATGGATCGCAACTACGGCGGCGTGTTCATTATCTGGGACCGTCTGTTCGGCTCGTTCCAGGAAGAAGACGACAACGAGCCGGTGATTTTCGGCGTGACCACGCCGCTGGCGAGCTGGAATCCTGTGTGGGCGAACGTGCAGTTCTACGCGCAGTTATGGGCAGATGCGCGGCGTGCCGAGAGCACCTGGGACAAGCTGCGGATCTGGTTCATGCGCACCGGTTGGCGCCCGGCGGACGTGGCGGCCAAATACCCGGTGAACAAGCCGGACCTGAGCCAGTTCCGCAAATTCGAGGTGCCGCTGGACGGGCGTCAGCAGCTCTACGTCTTGTTGCAGTTCTGCGCCTACATCGCGCTGGGCAGCTACTTGATGAATCTTGAGCCGAAACTGCCAGTCGCCGCCCTGATGTTGGGCTGGGGGGTGGTGGCGTTCGGTCTGTTTGTGCTGGGCGTGGCCCTGGAGAGTCGCCCGTGGGCGTTGAAGCTGGAGTGGGTGCGGCTGGCGTCGAATCTGCCATTGGTATGGCTGGCCCCGATGGTGGGGTTGTGGCCGGCCAGCGCGGTGGGCTGGGTCGGCCTGCTCAGTTACAGCCTGTTCAGCGGCATCGGTCTCTACTGTTGCAGGAACCGCATCACTCGGTTGGCGTCGTAGGGCCTTCGGTATTGGTCTGTGCAGCTTTCAGGGCTTGTTCGTCGGCATAGACCTGCTTGGCCAGGCGGGCATTCTTGAAGCGCCGGCGCAGCCACAACACGAAGCCCAGGGCCAACAGGGCACCGAGTACCCAGAGTTCGTACTTCTTCACACTGCCGAGCATGCCTTCGAGCACGGCGCCGAAATGGTACGCGGCCGCCGCCAATGCGGCGGCCCAGATCGCCGCGCCAATTCCGTTGAGCAGCAGATAACGGCCCGGCGGATAGCCTGACAGCCCGATGGCCACCGGCATCACCGTACGCAAACCGTAGACGAAGCGGAAGCTCAGCACCCAGATGTCCGGATGCTTGCGAATGTGTTCCAGCGCCCGGTCGCCCATCATTTGCCAGCGCGGTTTGCGCGCCAGCAACTTGCGCCCGTGCTTGCGCCCCAGGAAATACCACAGTTGGTCGCCGGCATAGCTGCCGAAGAAGGCCACGACCACCACCAGGTTGATGTCCATGTATCCACGGAACGCGAGGAAGCCCGCGAGTACCAGAATGGTTTCGCCTTCGAAGAACGTGCCTAGGAAAAGGGCAAAATAGCCGAAGTCATGCAGAAATTGTTGGAGCATTGTCTGGGTGCTGGCGAAATGAACGCGCAGCCTAACCCTTCGGACACATTCAGGAAAGTGTCCAAATGTGTCTCGACGTGAACATTTCCTACAAGGACAATGGAATGCGGCTACCTGTCGCAGCGTGCACATAACTGTCACACGTTCGTCATAATGGCCGCTTATAACTGTCACGCTCGCACGTCTGCGGGCTCAGGAGTCTGCCGTGAGCTTTACCCCCGCCAATCGTTTGTTCCCCGCAACCCGCCTGCGCCGCAACCGTCGTGACGACTTCTCGCGTCGTCTGGTCCGTGAAAATGTCCTGACCGTCGATGATCTGATCCTGCCTGTATTCGTGCTGGATGGTGAAAACCGTCGCGAAGCGGTGGCCTCGATGCCGGGCGTCGAACGCCTGACCATTGACCTGTTGCTGGAAGAGGCAGCCAAGTGGGTCGAACTGGGGATTCCGGCGCTGGCGCTGTTCCCGGTAACACCCTCGGAGCTCAAGTCGCTGGACGCCGCCGAAGCGTGGAACCCGCAAGGCATCGCCCAACGCGCGACCCGTGCGCTGCGTGCGCAATTCCCTGAGCTGGGCGTGATCACCGACGTCGCCCTGGACCCGTTCACTACCCACGGCCAGGACGGCATTCTTGATGAAGAAGGCTACGTGCAGAACGACATCACCGTCGACGCACTGGTCAGGCAAGCCCTGTCCCATGCCGAAGCCGGCGCCCAGGTCGTGGCGCCATCGGACATGATGGACGGCCGCATCCAGGCGATCCGCGAAGCCCTCGAGGTGGCAGGTCACGTCAACGTGCGGATCATGGCCTACTCGGCCAAGTACGCCAGCGCCTATTATGGCCCGTTCCGCGATGCGGTCGGTTCGGCGCTGAACCTGGGCAAGGCCAACAAGGCCTCCTATCAGATGGACCCGGCCAACAGCAACGAAGCCCTGCACGAAGTGGCGGCGGACTTGTCAGAAGGTGCAGACATGGTCATGGTCAAGCCAGGCATGCCGTACCTGGACATCCTGTGCCGGGTAAAAGAAGAATTCAAAGTGCCGACGTTTGTTTATCAAGTCAGCGGCGAATACGCCATGCACATGGCGGCAATCCAGAATGGCTGGTTGAGCGAAGGGGTTATCCTCGAGTCCCTGACCGCTTTCAAACGTGCAGGGGCAGATGGCATCCTGACGTACTTTGCCGTTCGTGCCGCTCAATTGTTACGAGAGCAGAAATAGCCCTCCCAGGAACATTCGATGAATACCGAAGTACTCACTGAAGTTGCCGTTAAAGACGCTCAACCCGTGGTGGAGCAGGTCGACGAGACCCCGCCGGAGCTGGAGCCAGCTCCGCCCGCGGCGGTCGTCGAAACCGCTGCCGCTGCGCCAGCGCCGGCGGTGGCCATTCCCGGTCTGGATGACAGCAGCCTGTACATCCACCGCGAGCTCTCGCAACTGCAGTTCAACATCCGCGTGCTGGAGCAGGCGCTGGACGAGTCCTACCCGTTGCTGGAGCGGCTGAAGTTTCTGCTGATATTCTCCAGCAACCTGGACGAGTTCTTCGAAATTCGTGTCGCCGGCCTGAAGAAGCAGATCACCTTCGCCCGTGAACAGGCTGGCGCCGATGGTCTGCAACCGCACCAGGCCCTGGCCCGCATCAGTGAACTGGTTCACGGTCACGTCGATCGCCAGTACGCGATCCTCAACGACATTCTGTTGCCGGAGCTGGAAAAACATCAGGTCCGCTTCATCCGTCGCCGCTACTGGACGACCAAGCTCAAGACCTGGGTGCGTCGTTATTTCCGCGACGAGATCGCACCGATCATCACTCCAATCGGCCTCGACCCGACGCACCCGTTCCCGTTGCTGGTGAACAAGAGCCTGAACTTCATCGTCGAGCTCGAGGGCATCGACGCCTTTGGCCGCGATTCCGGCCTGGCGATCATCCCGGCGCCACGCCTGCTGCCGCGCATCATCAAGGTGCCGGAAGAAGTCGGCGGCGCAGGCGACAACTATGTGTTCCTGTCGTCGATGATCCACGCCCACGCCGATGACCTGTTTCAGGGGATGAAGGTCAAGGGCTGCTACCAGTTCCGCCTGACCCGGAACGCCGACCTGGCGCTGGATTCCGAAGACGTCGAAGACCTGGCCCGCGCCTTGCGCGGCGAACTGTTCTCCCGTCGCTACGGCGATGCGGTGCGCCTGGAAGTGGCTGACACTTGCCCGAAACACCTGTCCGACTACCTGCTCAAGCAGTTCAACCTGAGCGAGACCGAGTTGTATCAGGTCAACGGTCCGGTGAACCTGACGCGGCTGTTCAGCATCACTGGCCTCGACAGCCAGCGCGAGCTGCAATACCTGCCGTTCACCCMGCAGATTCCGAAACTGCTGCAAAACAGCGAGAACATTTTCAGCGTGATCAGCAAGCAGGACATCCTGCTGCTGCACCCGTTCGAGTCGTTCACCCCGGTGGTCGACCTGCTGCGCCAGGCCGCCAAGGACCCGCACGTATTGGCGGTGCGCCAGACGCTGTACCGTTCCGGCGCCAACTCGGAAATCGTCGATGCGCTGGTGGATGCGGCGCGTAACGGCAAGGAAGTCACGGCGGTGATCGAACTGCGTGCGCGGTTCGACGAAGAATCCAACCTGCAACTGGCCAGCCGTCTGCAAGCGGCCGGTGCAGTGGTCATCTATGGCGTGGTCGGCTTCAAGACCCACGCCAAGATGATGCTGATCCTGCGCCGCGAGGCCGGCGAGATCGTGCGTTACGCGCACCTCGGCACGGGTAACTACCACGCCGGCAACGCCCGCCTGTACACCGACTACAGCCTGCTGACCTCCGACGATGCCTTGTGCGAAGACGTTGGCAAACTGTTCAGCCAGTTGATCGGCATGGGTAAGACGCTGCGCATGAAGAAGTTGCTGCATGCGCCGTTCACCCTGAAAAAGGGCATGCTCGACATGATTGCCCGCGAGACCCAGTTCGCCCTCGACGGCAAACCGGCGCACATCATCGCCAAATTCAACTCGCTGACCGATCCGAAGATCATCCGCGCGCTGTACAAGGCCAGCCAGTCAGGCGTGCGCATCGATCTGGTGGTGCGTGGCATGTGCTGCCTGCGGCCGGGTATCACCGGGGTTTCCCACAACATCCACGTGCGTTCGATCATTGGCCGCTTCCTGGAGCACACCCGGGTCTTCTACTTCCTCAATGGCGGTGACGAGCAGATGTTCCTGTCCAGTGCCGACTGGATGGAGCGCAATCTCGACAAGCGCGTCGAGACTTGCTTCCCGGTGGAAGGCAAGAAGCTGATCATGCGGGTCAAGAAAGAACTGGAGTTGTATCTGACCGATAACACCCACAGCTGGAGTCTGCAGTCGGACGGTCGTTATGTCCGTAACACGGTTGACATCAATGTTGGCTGATCCGACGCCATCGCGAGCAGGCTCGCTCCTACAGGTTTAGCTGTGTCTGCAGAATCTCGAATACAAAAAAGGCCTTCCGAAGAAGGCCTTTTTCAATTTCAGCGTGCGTTCAGCACAATATCGACGCGAGTGAGCCATTCCGCTTCGATGGCGAAGTCGGCCTGGGTCAGCTGGTTTTCGTCCAGCCAGTTGTCCGGGAACACCACTTCCAGGCTGTTGCCATAGGCGTTCAGTTCCACCTGGGGCATTTGCTGGGTGCCACGGATGTGGTGGAACAGGATCGCAAATCGCAGCAGCACGCACAGGCGAATCAGCTTGGTGCCGTCATCGCCGAACTCGGCGAACTTGTCCTTGGGAATGTTGCGACGATGGCCGCGCACCAGTAGCGCGAGCATCAACTGGTCTTCGCGGGAGAACCCGGCGAGGTCGGAGTGCTCGATCAGGTAGGCGCCGTGCTTGTGGTACTGGTAGTGAGCGATGTCCAGGCCCACTTCATGGACCTTGGCCGCCCAGCCGAGCAGTTCGCGCCAGACGCCGTCTTCCAGATCCCAGTCCGCGGCCACCTGATCGAACGCATGCAGCGCCTTGCGCTCGACCCGTACCGCTTGCTCTTGATCGACGTGGTAGCGCTCCATCAGCGAAGTGAGGGTGCGCTCGCGCACGTCTTCGTGATGATGGCGGCCCAGCAGGTCATAGAGCACGCCTTCGCGCAGGGCGCCTTCGCAGTGATCCATGCGTTGCAGTTCGAGGGCATCGAAGATCGCTTCGAGGATCGCCAGGCCGGCCGGGAAAATCGCCCGGCGATCCGGTTTGATTCCTTCGAAATCGATTTTCTCGACATCGCCCAGCTTGATCAGTTTGCGCTTGAGCCAGGCCAGGCCTTCGGCATTGACCTCGCCGGTGCCGTGGCCGCCAGCCTTCAGCGCCAGACCGATGGCGCGGATGGTGCCCGAGGAACCGATGGCTTCATCCCAGGTCAGGCGGTGCAAGGCGTGCTCGATGCTCATGATCTCCAGCCGCGCCGCGGTGTACGCCTGGGCGTAACGGGCCGGGGTGATCTTGCCGTCCTTGAAATAGCGTTGGGTGTAGCTGACGCAACCCATCTGCAGGCTTTCGCGCAGCAGCGGTTCGAAGCGCTGGCCAATGATGAATTCGGTACTGCCGCCGCCGATGTCGGCCACCAGGCGCTTGCCCGGGGTATCGGCGAGGGTGTGGGACACGCCGAGGTAGATCAGGCGCGCTTCTTCACGACCGGAAATGACTTCCACCGGGTGGCCGAGGATTTCTTCGGCGCGACGGATGAAGTCGGCGCGGTTGCGGGCTTCACGCAAGGCGTTGGTGCCGACGATGCGAACGGCGCCGGTGGGCATACCGCTGATCAGTTGGGCGAAGCGCTTGAGACAGTCGAGCCCGCGCTGCATGGATTCTTCGCTGAGATGGCGTTCTTCGTCGATGCCGGCGGCCAGTTGAACCTTCTCCCCGAGACGTTCGAGAATACGGATTTCACCGTTCTGGGCCTTGGCCACGACCATGTGAAAGCTGTTGGAGCCCAGGTCGATTGCGGCGATCAGGGACAGATTCTTGGCTTGGGATTGCGGCATGGTCAGGAGTCTCGGTCGATAACCTCGACATCGTGCCACGATCAAGGGCTGGCGCCAACGCACAGTGTTCAATGCCTTGATCCAGTG
>NZ_JBGCUL010000118.1:0-9057 GCF_054177685.1 Pseudomonas sp. P5_A2_2 | reverse complement strand
CTCCATGGCCCGGCCCATGGCCGCGTGGTCATGGGCGAACCAGGCCTCCAGGCGCATGCGGTAGGAGCAGCCCTGGCGAAAGGTGAACACCGAACGACCTTGCACATCCAGCGCGCTGCGCACGGGTGGATGATCGGCCTCGCTGATCAGCACCAGCCGCTCGTCGCACAAAGGCACTCCGTCGAGCCCGGCCAGTTCCATGGGGCCATCCACCAGCGCCGCATCGAGTCGTCCGGTGAGCAGGCCTTCGAGCAATTCACCGCTGGGTCCGGATTGCACTTGCAGGTTCACGGCCGGATACAAACGGTGGTAGCGCGCCAATAGCCCCGGAAGGTGAATCGCCGCCGTGCTGTACATGGTGCCGAGCACGAAGTCGCCCGCCGGTTGCCCGCCCTGCACTGCCGCGCTGGCTTCGTCGCGCAAGGCAAACAGCTTGGCGGTGTAGTCCAGCAGGACTTTTCCCGCAGGCGACAACTGCAAGCGCTGACGTTCGCGCAGGAACAGTTCGACACCCAGTTGCTCTTCCAGCTGTTTGAGCCGGGTCGACAGGTTCGACGGCACTCGATGCAGCCGTTCGGCGGCCCGGGTGATGGACCCTTCTTCCGCCACCGCCTGGAAGATGCGCAATTGGCTGAATTCCACGGCATTCTCCAAAAAAGAACAAGTTACTCACTATTATTCATTTTTAAAGAAAGTCAATCAATCCTAGCCTGACGGTCATCGATCCTCTAAACGGAATCCAGACCATGTCTCCCTTGATTCGCTTATCCGCCAGTTTCGTTGCCCTGATGATGGCCATGGGCATCGGCCGTTTTGCCCTGACACCGCAACTGCCGCACCTGCTCAGCGAGGGTCAGATCGACCTGACCGCAGCCGGACTGATTGCCGCCGCCAATTACCTCGGTTATTTCATCGGCGCGGTGGACGCCATGTTCTCCCGGCGTCCCGCGCAAGTGCACCGACGCTTGCTCGGCGGATTGTGGCTCTGCGTACTGCTGACCCTGGCGTCGTTCTGGGCCAATGGTTTCTGGTCGCACCTGCTGCTGCGCTTCGGCACCGGTGTGGCCAGCGCCTGGGTGCTGGTGATGATCACCGCCCTGAGCCAGCCGCTCGCGGCAGCGGCCGGTCGCCCACGATTAGGCGCCCTGGTCTTCGCCGGACCGGGTTTGGGAATTTTTCTGACCGGCTTGCTAGCTCTGGGCTCGAATCTGCTGGGCCAGACTTCCGCTACCTTGTGGCTGGTGTACGCCGCCGCAGGGCTGGCGATGCTGCTGGGGATCCTGCCGTTCCTGCCACAACCGAGCGCAACCGCGACTGCTGCGCCCAGCGCCATCGCATCGCACACCCAAGGCATCGCTCGTCTGGGCTGGATCTACGGCTTGTACGGATTGGGCTACATCATCCCGGCGACCTTTCTGTCGCAGATGGMCAACGCACAATTCCATGGCCAATGGCAGGCCGACCTGTTCTGGCCGTGCTTTGGCCTGGCGGCTGCCACGGGGGTGCTGCTGGTGAGTCTGCGTCGCCAAAGGCCGGGAGCAACGCGCCACTGGTTGATGGCGACGTTATGGCTGCAAGCCGCTGGCGTGTTCGCCTGCCTGCTGGGCAACGGGCCAGGTCTGGCGTTGGGTGTGATCCTGTGCGGCACGCCATTCCTGGCCTGCATGCAACTGGTGATGCAACGCTCCCGGGAACTGGCGCCCCACGCTACCCAGCGCAATGCCGGCCTGCTGACGGCCTGCTTCGCCGTGGGCCAATTGAGCGGGCCATTGCTGGCGGCGCTGAGCAGTCATTTCAGTGGCGGTTTACAACCGGCGCTGGTGGTCGCCGGTTGCGGCTTGCTGATCGCCGGCGGTCTGTTGCTCGCGCCGTTCAGTGCTGACCGAGGGCTTTGCGCAAACGACGGCGTAACCACTGCTCAGCGCTGACAAAGGTGATGCCCGCCAACACCAGCACTGCACCGATGACGAAGTTCAGGCTCAGCACCTCGCCCAGCAGCACCACACCGAACGTGACGCCGAACAACGGCGTCATGAACGAAAACACTGCGAGGTTCGCCGCCAGGTACCGGCGCAGCAGCCAGAACCAGATCAGGTAACTGAAGAACGACACGACCACGCCCTGAAACAGCACACTGGCGACCGCTACAGTGGTCAGGCTGACATGGGTGATCTGGCCGCTGAGCAGCGCAATCAACAACAATCCGAAGAAACCGACTATCAACTGATAGAACAGCGTCAGGGGCACTGGCGCTTCCGACAGGCGCGAGGCGCGAACCACCACCGTGGTCGCGCCCCAGGCCGCGCCCGCCAGCACACCCAGGGCATCGCCCATCAACATGCGGTAATCAAGGTTGTCCCAGGACACCCCGCCGGCAAACGCGATGGCAATCCCGATAAAAGCCAGGACAATCCCCAGCCATTGCAACGGGCGCAAACGCTCACTGGGCAGCAACCAGTGCACACCCAATGCGGTAAAGATCGGCGCGGTGTAGAGGAACACCGACATGTGCGCCGCCGTGGTCAGTTGCAGGCCTTCGGAAATGAAGAAGAACTCCAGGGCGAACAAGGCACCGGCCAACAAGCCGCCGCGCCAGGTCGTACCCACCTGGCTCCAGCCGCCCTTCCAGCAGATCAACAACCCGACCAGCAACGCCGACATGCCGGAACGTCCGGCCGCCTGCATCACCGGCGCGATATCGGCCGCCGCCCACTTGATCATCACTTGTTGAACGCCCCAGACCAGGCACAACCCGACCATCACTTGCAGGGCAAACCCGTCGGCGCTGCGCCGGGTGGCGCTCACCGGAACACCTCGAAGACACAATCCATGGCAACGACTCGGCAGTAAAAGCAAAGCCCCGGCCTTCTCGTTGAAAAGAACACACCGGGGCGAAAAATCATGTTGTCGATTATTAACCAGAAGGCCAGAAAATGCCGCCCGCCAGAGACCTCTACTTCTCTGCTTGCGCCATCCTGGCCCTCTGTCTTGTCAGCGCATCAACTGAGCTCAATGCGATCGGCATGAATGACAATCTGGCCATTCTTGTACAACGCACCGATGGCCTTCTTGAAGTTGCCCTTGCTGACACCGAACAGGCTGCTGATCAACGCCGGATCGCTCTTGTCGCTGACCGCCAGGGTGCCGTTGTTTTCGCGCAACCTGGCGAGGATCTTCGAGTTCAGGCTGGTGGCCGCTTCCTGGCCGACCGGTTGCAGGCTCAGACTGATCTTGCCGTCGGCGCGAACTTCCTTGATAAAGCCCTTTTCTTCTTTACCGGCGCGCATGAACTTGAAGATTTCATTCTTGTGGATCAGGCCCCAATGCTTGTTGTTGATGATGGCCTTGAAGCCCATGTCAGTGGCTTCGGCCACCAGCAAGTCCACTTCCTGACCGGCGGTGTAATTGGCCGGGGTCTTGTCCAGGTAGCGGTCCAGGCGCGCGGTCGCGGTGATGCGACGGGTGTGTTTGTCGAGATAGACGTGCACTACCACATATTCGCCCGCCGTCATCTGGCGCTTCTCTTCGGAGAACGGCAGCAACAGGTCTTTCGGCAACCCCCAGTCCAGGAATACACCGATGCTGTTGACTTCAACAACTTTCAAACTGGCGAATTCACCGACTTGAACTTTCGGTTTTTCAGTAGTTGCGATGAGTTTGTCATCGCTGTCCAGATAAATAAAAACGTTGAGCCAGTCTTCATCTTCGCTAGGAATATCTTTTGGAATATAACGATTAGGCAGAAGGATTTCGCCATCCGCACCACCGTCCAGATATAAACCGAAGTTAGTGTGTTTAACCACTTGCAAACTGTTGTAACGCCCGACTAAAGCCATGTCCAATACCCTCATTGCGTGGGCGGCATTCTACCCGGTTTTAGGCGCCGCGTTCGGCAGCCGGCCCGGTGGCGCGAGAAAATCCTCTGAAACCCTTAATTTTTCCGGGTTTTCATCCCGCGCCCGGCCGCTCGTCAGGCCGTTCCGGGCATTTACGCCATGCCCTGGCAAGCGTGACGCGGTATTTTGTCAGGCAATGTTATTAGTTAAAACAGCGGCTTAGGTGCATATTTCGAATATTGGCCGGCGACTGATTACCCCGTCCTCACGAATATGCCGAGGGGATATTTGCCAAGCAATTATCAGGTAATTCCTGTACGATGCCTGGCCAAGTTAATTTTCTACAGGTTAATGGCCGCCATGCGCGTAAAAGCATCCACCAGCAAAGCAAAGCCAGCTCCAGCCGTCGAAACCAGCGAATCGATCAACAGCCAGATCGCTGCGTTCCTCAAGTCCGGCGGTGAAATCCAGCAAATTGCCAAAGGCGTCAGCGGCCAGACATTCGGCCCGTCCAAGCAGATCACCCTGGGCAAAAAGTAATACCCTCGCGTCACCTGGTCCCAAAGCGCTTTGAGCTTCGAAGCGCTTGGACTGGAACCCTCGTTTCTCCCCTGCGCCACGCCATCAAATCCGTTGGAAATCGACGAACGGCCTTCATTGCCGATCATTCGCCGGTATCCTTGCACGCGTCTGGATCAAGCGTTCCAGCGGGCTCAACAGCCTGCCTTCGCGGTTCATGGAGTGACGCATGTTCAAACCTTTCTATCTCTCGGCATTGCTCGCCAGCCTGCTGGCCTGCTCCGTAGCCCACGCACAAATCTTTCAGCGTGAGCTGGGGGGCTTCGACCTCAAGCTCGGCACCACCCCCACCCGCAGCATGGCCCAGGGCCTGGTCAAACCTTCGGCCGTCGGCTCGTTTCATGGCGGCCTGGACCTGAGCCACGACAGCGGTTTCTACGTGGGCCAATGGTCGCCCAGCATGGGCATCAGCCCGGGCAAAAACCTCGAGCTCGATTCCTACATGGGCTTTAAACAACCCTTCGACCAAACCCTCGGCTACGAAGTGGGCCTGATCCGCTACAGCTACCCCGAAGTTACGACCCCTGACAGCCAGGAACTGTTCGGCGGCCTGACCTTGCTCGGCAGCCGTTTCGGCATCGCCTTCAGCAATGACCCGGACAAACAGAACAACACCCTGTTCGCTGACTTGAGCGGCAATCAACCGTTCGGTGTCGGCATCAGCCTGAAATACACCACCCACCAATTCAATACGCCAGTGGCGGTGGATAGAGGGAACGTAGGCAGTTTTACCGATTGGTCGCTGAAATTGTCCCGCCCGTTCATGGGCATCGACCTCGACCTGATCTACAGTGACTCCAGCCTGAGCGGCAGCGGTTGCTCGGCCTATGCCGGGCACAACAGCCAGTGCGACGGGCTGGTGACGCTCAAGGCCGAACACGCGTTCTATTGATCGGCTGAACTGCCGGACTCCTCCCGGGTTCACATGAGAATCAGCCCCCGAAAGCTGGCTTTCGCAAGGATTCGTCCATGTCCCGCTGGTTCAAACATATCGCGGTTGTGTTGACCATTGCCCTCGCCCTCGGCGCGTGCAGCCGCGTGGGCCTGGCCTACCGCAATCTCGATGTGATCATCCCGTGGACGCTCAGCGACTACCTGGACATGAACGGCGAGCAAAAAAGCTGGCTGAACGAACGCCTGAAGGAACACCTGAGCTGGCACTGCACCACTCAATTGCCCGGCTACCTCGACTGGCTGGACCGCCTGCAAACCATGATCGCCACCAATCAGGTTACCGATGCCGCCTTGCAGGCCCGCGCCCGTGAAGCCGAGCAGGCGATCGCCGAGATCGCACGGGAGATCACCCCGTCGGCCATCGAGTTGCTGCAAGGGCTGGATGACAAACAAGTCGCCGAAATGAACCAAGCCTTTGCCAGGGATCAGCGCAAACGCCAGGAAGAATACCTCAAGCCTTCCCTCGACCAGCAGATCAAGGAGCGCGGCGCGCGCATGGAGAAGCGCTTGAATGACTGGCTCGGGCCACTGAGCACCGCCCAGCAACAGCGGGTAGCCACATGGTCCAGCGCCTTGGGCGAGCAGAACACCCAGTGGCTTGCCAACCGCGTCCATTGGCAGAAGCAGTTCAGCGCAGCTGTTGCCCAACGCCAGAGCCCCCAATTCCCACAACGCATCGAGACACTTCTGGTCAATCGCGAGAGTTTGTGGACGCCCGCCTATCGTCAGGCCTTTGCCAACACCGAGGCCCAGGCGCGTTCACTGTTCGTGGATCTGATGGCTGAAAGCACACCGAACCAGCGCGCGCGTTTGCTGAAGAAAATTGAAGGTGTGAGGAAGGACTTCAGCGACTTGAAGTGTTTAAAAACGGCGAAACAAAGTTAAGCCCCACACAATTCCCCTGTGGGAGACCCTATGGTTGAGGTGAAGCCTTCAGCCGGGCTTCTGCTGACGACTGACAGGCGGCATGTCGAATTCCACGCAAGCCAAACGACTAGGCTGTGTAAGTCACCTCCCCGCCCCACGCAGGAGAAAACAACATGAACATTCAGCACCATCCCGTCGTATCGCAGGAAGAATGGCTCGCCGCCCGCAAACAACACCTGGCCCACGAAAAAGCCTTCACCAGGGAAAGGGACAGACTCAGCGCCGAACGCCGCGCCCTGCCCTGGGTGAAAATCGACAAGGACTATCGCTTCCAGGGGCCCAATGGCGAACTGAAACTGGCAGACCTGTTCGGCGGCCGCAGCCAGTTGGTCATCTACCACTTCATGTTCGCCGAGGGTTGGGACGAGGGCTGCCCCGGTTGCTCGTACCTGAGCGATCACATCGACGGCGCCAATCAGCACCTGGCCCACCATGACGTGGCCGTGGTGGCGGTTTCCCACGCACCGTTCGCCGAATTCCAGGCCTTCAAGCGGCGCATGGGCTGGAAGTTCGACTGGGTGTCGTCCGATGGCTGCGATTTCAACTACGACTTTGGCGTCTGTGCCCGGGCCGAAGACGTAGTCGCTGGAAAGGCTACGTACAACTACGAAAAAACCGACGGCGCCGAGGAGGAACTCCCTGGTCTCAGCGTGTTTTATCGCAATGACGCCGGCGAAATTTTCCATACCTACTCCACCTATGCCCGGGGCCTGGACATGCTGGTCGGCGCCTACAACTACCTCGACCTGACGCCCAAGGGCCGCAATGAGGAGGAGATCATGGAATGGGTGCGGCATCACGACAAATATGAGGAACAGGAGAAGTCAAGCTGCTGTCATGGTGGTTAGCCCCAGACACCGAGGCGCGGCCTTCGCGGGCAAGCCACGCTCCCACAAATTTTGTGTCGTACACAAGATATGTGTTCACACCAGGCTCCTGTGGGAGCGGGCTGGGCGCACATAAAAAACCGGACATCAGTCCGGTTTTTTTTGGTCACGGCATCGGCTTACTCAGCCGCTGGCGCTTCCGGCTTGCGGCGCTTGAGCGGGGCCATGCCGTCCTTGCTGACCAGCGAATCGGTCTTCGGCCGGTTGGCGCTCTTGCGCTTGGTCGGGGTCTTGGCGGCGGTTTTCTTCTTGTCGCCCTTGGCGTCGGTCTTTTTCTTCTTCACGCCGACGGCCTTGCCCGAAGCCTTGACCTTTTTCGGTCCGCCGTAGGTGCCTTTGACTTCCTTGATGGTACGACGCTCGAAGCTCTGCTTGAGGTAGCGCTCGATGCTCGACATCAGGTTCCAGTCGCCGTGGCAGATCAGCGAGATGGCCAGGCCATCGTTACCGGCGCGACCGGTGCGACCGATGCGGTGCACATACTCGTCGCCGCTGCGCGGCATGTCGAAGTTGATCACCAGGTCCAGACCGTCCACGTCCAGGCCGCGAGCGGCGACGTCGGTGGCCACGAGGATTTTCACGCCGCCCTGCTTCAGGCGGTCGATCGCCAGTTTGCGATCCTTMTGATCTTTCTCGCCGTGCAGCACGAACGCTTTGTATTCCTGCGCCACCAGGCGGCCGTAGATACGGTCGGCCATGGCCCGGGTGTTGGTGAACACGATGGCCTTCTGGTAGGTCTCGTTGGCCAACAGCCAGTTGACGATCTGTTCTTTGTGCTGGTTGTGGTCAGCGGTAATGATTTGCTGGCGGGTGGTGTCGTTCAGCTGACTGACTGCGTTGAGCTGCAAGTGCTCAGGGTTGTTCAGGACCTTGGCGATCATCTCGCGCAGGCCCGAACCACCGGTCGTAGCGGAGAACAGCATGGTCTGCTGGCGGCTGGTGCACTCGTCCACCAGACGCTGCACGTCTTCGGCAAACCCCATGTCGAGCATGCGGTCGGCTTCGTCGAGCACCAGCACTTCGACTTCCTTGAGGTCAAGGTTGCCGGCGTTCAGTTGCTCGATCATCCGGCCCGGCGTACCGATCAGGATGTCCGGCACCTTGCGCAGCATGGCGGCCTGGACCTTGAAGTCTTCGCCGCCGGTGATCAGGCCGGACTTGATGAAGGTGAACTGCGAGAAGCGTTCAACTTCTTTCAGGGTCTGCTGGGCCAGTTCGCGGGTCGGCAGCAGGATCAGGGTCTTGATGCTGACGCGGATTTTCGCCGGGCCGATCAGACGGTTGAGGATGGGCAAAACGAATGCAGCGGTTTTGCCGCTACCGGTTTGCGCCGTCACCCGCAGGTCACGCCCCTGGAGCGCCAGCGGGATGGCCGCGGCTTGCACAGGCGTTGGCTCGACAAATTTCAGCTCGGCCACGGCTTTGAGCAGGCGTTCGTGCAGGGCGAATTGGGAAAACACGGGTGCTACCTCGAAGAAATGCAAAAAAACAGCTGCATAGGGTAACGGTTTCGAGCGCTCAGGCCGAGTTTCTTTATACAAATGGCGGTAAACAGTTGGTTTTTTGTTGCCTGATTTTTCTTCAAACGTAATACAAAGCGTCTTAAATGCTCTAATCCCCTCTCGCGCCTTATAGAAGAATCGTTTTCGACCATGGATATCAAACAGCTCTGGACCAACGTCCTGGACCTTTGGGGCGCCCTCGACCAGCACCCGCTCGTGCATTCCAGCCTGTCGCTGTTGTTGCTGCTGGCAATTGCGCTGTTCCTCGGACGGGTGGCGCGCTACCTCATACTGCACGCGGCGAAAATGCTCGGCCGCCAGCCGGCCCTGCACTGGGTCAATGATTTCCTGCAGAACAAGGTGTTCCATCGC
>NZ_JBGCUL010000117.1:0-9128 GCF_054177685.1 Pseudomonas sp. P5_A2_2 | reverse complement strand
CTGCTGGGTAAGGCAGTGAATATTGCCGCCCCCCAGTAACAGTTCGCGACCAGGCACCATCACCACTTCATGCTGTGGAAACAGGTTCTGCAGGATTTCTTTTGCCGGGCCATCCTGCGGGTCGTCAAAGCTCGGCGCGATGATGCCGCCGTTGACGATCAGGAAGTTCACGTAGGAACCGGCCAGACGAACAGTCGGGTTACGCTCCTGAGTACCGTCCACCGGATCGACACCGGCGCACTCTTGCTCGGTCGCAAACAGCGGCCCCGGGATCGGCATTTTGTGCACCGTGAACGGGCGGCCCTTGGCGTCGGTGCTGCTTTGCAGCACTTTCATCGCGGCCTGGCAGCGCGGGTAGTTCGGGTCCTGAGGATCATCGGTCCAGGCCAACAGCACTTCACCCGGACGCACGTAGCAGCAGAAGTTATCCACATGGCCGTCGGTTTCGTCGTTGAACAAGCCATCCGGCAGCCAGATGATTTTATCCACAGCCAGGTTCGCACTCAGGGCCGCTTCGATTTCCGCGCGATTCATGTGCGGGTTGCGATTGCGGTTGAGCAGGCATTCTTCGGTGGTGATCAGCGTGCCTTCGCCGTCGACGTGAATCGAGCCGCCTTCCAGCACGAAGCCTTCAGTGCGGTAGCGCGGGCTGCGCTCGATCTCGAGGATCTTGCCACCAACCTGTGAGTCGCGGTTCCACGGCGAATACAAGCCGCCGTCAAAGCCGCCCCAGGCGTTGAAGTCCCAGTTCACGCCACGGACTTCGCCACTGTTATTGATGACGAAGGTCGGACCGGAGTCTCGGACCCAGGCGTCGTCGCTGGACATTTCCACCACACGAATATTCGGCACGTCCAGACGGGCACGGGCGTTTTCGTACTGGCCGGCGGAAACCGCCACGGTCACCGGTTCGAAACGGGCGATGGCCTTGGCCACTGCCACATGCGCGGATTGTGCCGGTTTGCCGCCCAGGCGCCAGTTGTCCGGGCGCTCGGGCCAGATCATCCAGGTCTGGGTTTGGGGTGCCCATTCGGCTGGCATGTAGAAGCCGTCGGCGCGAGGGGTGCTGTTCAACGTGGTCATGGCTCAGGACTCCGGAGTGGCATTGATGCCTGACAGAAATGGAAGCGCATTGGTACACGCCGTGGATAATGGCAACTTTATATCCGATAAATATCGACGTTTAAAGCACCTTACATCCACCGTTACAAAAACAACCGATAAAAGGCCGATATCAATCGAACTAATACCGCCATCCATGTGGGAGTGAGCCTGCTCGCGATGAGGCCATGTCAGACACAGTTTTTTCGACTGAAAGACCGCTATCGCGAGCAGGCTCGCTCCTACAGGGGATGTGTTCACAGGCCTTCCGCAAGCACCTTCGACAGCATGTCCACGAAGAAATCCACGCTCTGGCGCGAAGTGACCATCGGCGGCTTGATCTTGAGGATGTTCAGGTAGTCGCCGGTCGGCTGCATGAAGATCCCCAGCTCACGCAAGCGATCGCACAGTGCAGTGGTTTCTTCGGTGGCCGGCTCCAGGGTTTCGCGGTTGCGGATCAGTTCGACGCCCAGGTAGAAACCGGAACCGTGCACCGCGCCCACTAACGGATGAATATCGATCAACGCTTCGAGGCGCCTCTTGAAGTGCCCACCAACGACCTGGGCGTTCTCCCAGAGTTTTTCTTCTTCCATTACATCCAGCACCGCCATGCCGACCTGGCAACTGACCGGGCTGCCGCCGGCGGACGAGAAGAAGTAACCCTCGGCCTCCAGCGCCTCGGCGATTTCCCTGCGGGTGATGACAGCACCCAGCGGCTGGCCGTTGCCCATTCCCTTGGCCATGGTGATGATATCCGGCACCACGCCCTGTTCTTCGAAGCCCCAGAAGAAATCCCCCATGCGCCCGTAGCCGACCTGCACTTCGTCGGCGATGCACACGCCGCCTCTGGCCCGGACCATTGCATAGACTTGTTTCAAATAACCTGGTGGCAGCGAGATACCGCCGGCATTGCCATACACCGGCTCGCAAATGAAACCGGCCAATTGGCGTTGCTGCTYGGCGATTTTCGCCAGGTTGTGTTCGACGCTACGCACATAATCCGGCGTGCTGTCGGGGCCACGGAATTCACCGCGATAGGTGTTTGGCGCGGTCACCGGGTGCACCCAGTCCGGGCGACTGCTCAAGGCCTTGGGGTTGTCGGCGATCGAGGTCGACACCGAGTCGGCCCCCACCGTCCAGCCGTGATAGGCCTCCAGCACACTGAGCATGTCGCGGCCGCCGCTGTAGGCCCACGCCAGTCGAATCGCCAGGTCGTTGGCCTCGCTACCGCTGTTGACCAGGAACACGCGGTCCATGCCATCGGGGGACAGCTTCAGCAAACGCTCGGAGAACTCGGCCACGGCCGCGTAGTTGAAACGCGAGTTGGTGTTGAGCAACGACCACTGACGACTGGCGACGGCGGCCATGCGCGGATGGCCGTGACCCAGCACCGCGACGTTGTTGAGCATGTCGAGGTAAGAGCGGCCCTGCATGTCGATCAAATGGTTGCGCCAGCCGCGTTCGATGCGCGGCGGATCAACGTAATAATGTTTTTGCGTACGGGCGAAACTGGCGTCTCGCCGGGCCAGCAACGTCGCTCCGTCGAGCTCGGCTTCGGCGTCACACGCCAGCCCCAGCAACGCTGCCGGCGACGGGCATAACGCTTGCCACGCCGACGCGCGCGAAGGTGTACAGAACAACGGCGCATTGATCGACGCGCCACGACACAGTTGCACGATCAATGGCCCGTTGACCGAGCCCAGTACCTGGCCTTTGACCAGGGCTGCGCCGCTGTGCAGCGACGGCGTAACACCCCAAAGCCGCACACTCAGTTCCGGGCCGTCCAGTTGCAGCACGCCCGCCGATGGGTGATGCACCACCCCGGCAAACGGTGCTTCGACCGCCGTGCCCTGAGGCACGCGCAATTCGACGTGCAACGGGCAAGTGTCAGGTTCAGTGGCGCTGTCCGGGCGGGTGTGGGACAGGCGGTATTGCCCGTAACGACTGGCCGCCAGGCCATGTGCCGCGGCCGCTTCATCCAGCAGGCGCTGATCGACGCCTTCCTGCTCCCAGTTCCCGCCCTCGAAATGCGGACTGAGTACGCCCAGGTCGATCAGCGCGAACTCACGTCCCACCAGGCTCGGCAACAACGGCGCGAAGCCTTCACTGCCGATGGGGGTCAGGTTCTGGCCGACGGCCGTGAGGATCGCCGCTTCCATCAGCGCCAACGGCACCGACGTGGCCACACGGAAGATTTCCCATTCATGGAGCAGGTTATCGCGGCTGTAGGCATTGCCCGGATCGATGCTGACCTGCTGTTCGCCGCTGAGCACCAACACCGCCGCGCGGGCGACAATCAGCGGCCACAACGCCAGCAGCTCTTCGTGCTGCAACGGATTGACCGCGTGATACGCCTGGATGGCCGGCAGAATGCAGAACGGATCGCCCTCGCCATGATGCAGCAGCGCGGCGCAGGTCACCGACAGATCGGTAATGCGCCAGGTGCGCACCAGATCGCCGAAATCGATCACGCCTTGCAGCAGCCAATGGCGCTGCGCATCACGTTGCCACACCACATTGTCGTCGGTGATGTCCATGTGAATGGCCTGCACCGGCAGTTTGTCCTGCAGTGGCTGCAAATGCCGCTCGGCTTGCCCGGACGCTTCGACGATCAGTTTGCGCTGGGCTTCGTCCTTGATCACCGGCAGCAAGTGCGCGATCAGGGCGTGAGCATGGCGGGCGTCCCATTGCAGGGTTCGCACCAGTCCCGGATGATCGAAATCCGCCAGGGCCAGGTCCATTTCACCGCACAGGCGACCGAAGCCGGACACCACCGTCGGGTTGAAATGACCGAGGCTCGTCAGCGGCTGGCCTTCAATGTAATCGAGCAGGCGAACGTGCACCGCCTGGCCACCCACGTCCAGAGACAGCAGGTCTGCACCGTTTTTCGCAGGAATAACACGCGGCACATGAACATCGGGGTGCTCGCCCAGATGCTTGAGCCCGGCATGCTGTGCCTGAAGCTCAAGTACCGAGTAGTCGCCACGGCAGATTTTCAGGACGAAACGTCCCTGCTCGCTGTCGACGCGGTAATTCAGGTCTTGCTGGCTGCCAAGGGCCTGCAAACTGCCGCTGAACCCGTAATGTTCCTCCAGCAGCGCTCGCGCTTGCTCCGCAGACACCTGCGGGCTGGGCAAACTGGCGCGATGAATCAACGTGGCGAGCGGCATACAACGACCCCTGAAATTTTATTAGGCGCCTATATCGCCACTGGTTCGGGCGATACGCAACCCCCCGGAACCGGTAATGGTCATTTGCGGGGGCTGGAACAGGCCAGTAGATTTTTACTTGAGCACTCGCCCCGGTCGGCGCTTTGCGCAAGAATGGCGACCATTCAACGCACACTGCTGGAGAGCCACCATGAATGTAGTAACCACCGACCTGCCCGGTGTTCTGATCCTTGAACCCAAGGTCTTTGGCGACGAACGTGGTTTCTTCTATGAGAGCTTCAATGCCAAGGCTTTCGAAGAAGCCACCGGCCTGAACACTCAGTTCGTTCAGGACAACCACTCCCGCTCGCAAAAGGGCGTGCTACGCGGCCTGCATTACCAACTGGAAAATACCCAGGGCAAACTGGTCCGGGTAACCGACGGTGAAGTACTCGATGTGACTGTGGACATTCGCCGCAGCTCACCGAACTTCGGCAAATGGGTCGCGGTACGTCTGTCTGCCGCCAATCATCGCCAACTCTGGGTACCGGAAGGCTTCGCCCACGGTTTCGTGGTGCTGAGTGACTACGCCGAGTTTCTTTATAAAACCACTGACTACTACACCCCGTCCGCCGAGCGCAGCATTCGCTGGGACGATCCGGACCTGGCCATCGACTGGGAGCTGGAGTCTGCACCGTTGCTGTCCGCCAAGGATCAGGCCGCGCCACTGTTCAAGGATGCTGACGTTTTTTCCTGACCCTGCGTCCCGATTGCTGCATCACTTGCTGCGCAGACTGCGCCCGCAAGCCTAGGCATAATGCGCCTGTACCCACAGGCGCATGCTGCTCATGAAACCGACTCTCCCCCCCAGACCCCGTTGGCGCAGTCTGGCCCTGCTGGCACTGTGCCTGGCACCGTTGCTGTGGCCGCTGGAGCATCTCGCCGAGCGTTACTACCGCAGCGAGCTGGCCAGTCAGAATCGTCAGACCCTCGACCTCTACGTCGCCAACCTGCTGGGTACCCTGCATCGCTATGAAGTGTTGCCGCAGATCCTCGGCGACCTGCCGGCATTGCGTGCCGTTCTCGGCGCGCCGGACGATGGCGTCACCCAAGGCAACGCCAACCGCCTGCTGAAAAACATCGCCACCCAGACCGGCGCCGAAGTCATGTACCTGATGGACGCCACCGGCAAGACCCTGGCCGCCTCTAACTGGGACAAACACGACAGTTTCGTCGGGCGCAATTTTTCCTTCCGGCCGTATTTCAGCGAAGCCATGGCCGGGCGACTCGGGCGCTTCTTTGGTTTGGGTACAACCTCCGCCAAGCGCGGCTATTTCTTCGCCGCCGGCGTACGCGATGGCGAGAAAATCGTCGGAGTGCTGGTGGTCAAGGTCGACCTCGACCACACCGAAAGCCTCTGGGGCAAAACTCCGGAACAACTGCTGCTGACCGACCACAACGGCGTGGTCATTCTCACCTCGCGACCGGAGTGGCGATTCCGCTCGACTCGCCCGTTGAACGAGGAAGAAAGCAAAGCCATCACAGCGATCCAGCCCTATCCAACCCGCGATCCCAAACCACTGAAGCTCAATCCCAATGCCTGGCTGACCCAGACCCGGCAGATCGCCGAAACCGGCTGGGACGTCAGCATCCTCGCCCCGCGCACCTTGATCGACCGTCCGGTGCGCACGGTGGTGGCCATCGGTGGCGCAGCGTTGCTGGTGTTGATGCTGCTGCTCGGCCTGATGATGCAGCGCCGTCGCCATTACCTCGAACGCATCGCTTTCGAAGCCAAGGCCCGCCGCGAGCTGGAAGGTCGGGTCGCCGAGCGCACCAGCGATCTCGAAGGCCTGAACCGGCGCCTGAAACAGGAAGTGCTGGAGCGTGAACAGGCCCAGCAGGAGCTGGTACGCGCCCAGGATGATCTGGTGCAGGCCGGCAAGTTGTCGGCACTGGGCACCATGTCGGCGAGCATCAGCCACGAACTCAATCAGCCACTGGCAGCGATTCGCAGCTACGCGGAAAACGCCGAGGTGCTGCTCGATCACCAGCGCACCGACGATGCCCGCGGCAACCTCAAGCTGATCAGTGAATTGACCGGTCGCATGGCCTCGATCATCGCCCACTTGCGCGCCTTTGCCCGGCGCGACCGGCATGCCCCGGAAAGCGTCGCCCTGCAACCGGCGCTGGACGATGCCCTGGCCTTGCTGGCCAAGCGTCGACGCAGCATGGAAGTCGAGCTGATCCGCGACTTGCCCGCCGCCACCCTGTGGGTCGAGGCCGGGGAAACCCGACTGCGCCAGGTACTCGGCAATCTGCTGGCCAACGCCCTGGATGCCCTGACGGAAAAAGGCCCGCCACGTAAACTCTGGCTGAGTGCCCAATCCACGGCCGATGGCGTCAACCTGTACATTCGCGACAACGGCCCCGGCTTTTGCATGGAAGCCCTTGGGCGCGCCAGCGAGCCGTTCTACACCACCAAGACCCGAACCCAGGGCCTGGGTTTGGGGCTGGCGATTTGCGAAACCCTGATGCGCGCCTTCGGCGGTGAACTGTCGTTCGCCAACCACAAGGAGGGCGGCGCCCTGATTACCCTGAAGCTGCGCGCAGGCGCACCGGGCGTGAGCCTGCAACCGTCCGAGGACCGAAGTGCATGACCATCGACAACCGCATTCAGGTCGTGTTGATCGACGACGATCCCCACTTGCGCCAGGCCCTGAGCCAGACGCTGGATCTGGCGGGCCTGAAAATCCTGCCGCTGGCCGAAGCCAAGGGCCTGGCCGCGCAACTGGAGCGCGACTGGCCGGGTGTGGTGGTCAGTGATATCCGCATGCCCGGCATGGACGGTCTCGAACTGCTGACCGAACTGCATGCCCAGGACCCTGAACTACCGGTGCTGCTGATCACCGGCCACGGCGATGTGCCGCTGGCCGTGCAGGCCATGCGCGCCGGGGCCTATGACTTTCTGGAAAAACCGTTTGCCAGTGACGCCCTGCTCGACAGCGTGCGCCGCGCATTGGCCCTGCGCCGACTGGTGCTGGACAACCGCAGCCTGCGGCTGGCCTTGAGCGACCGCAATGAGTTAAGCGCTCGCCTGGTTGGTCACTCACCTTCGATGCTGCGCCTGCGCGAGCAGATCGGTGCCCTGGCGGCGACCAAGGCCGATGTGCTGATCCTCGGCGAAACCGGCGCTGGCAAAGAAGTCGTGGCCCGGGCGCTGCACGATTTATCAAGCCGTCGCAACGGTCCGTTCGTAGCCATCAACGCCGGTGCCCTGGCCGAATCCGTGGTCGAAAGCGAGCTGTTCGGCCATGAACCCGGCGCCTTCACTGGCGCGCAGAAACGCCGCATCGGCAAGTTCGAATTCGCCAATGGCGGCACACTGTTCCTCGATGAAATCGAAAGCATGAGCCTGGATGTGCAGGTCAAATTGCTGCGCTTGCTGCAAGAGCGAGTAGTCGAACGCCTGGGCGGCAATCAACTGATCCCGCTGGACATCCGTATCATCGCCGCGACCAAGGAAGACCTGCGCCAGGCGGCGGATCAGGGGCGTTTCCGTGCCGACCTGTATTACCGCCTGAACGTCGCGCCGCTACGGATTCCGCCGCTGCGCGAACGGGGCGAAGATGCCCTGATGCTGTTCCAGCATTTCGCCGAGGAAGCCAGTGCCCGCCACGGCTTGCCGCCCCATGAACTGCAACCGGGACAACGTGCCTTGCTGCTGCGCCACACCTGGCCCGGCAACGTGCGCGAGCTGCAAAATGCGGCTGAGCGTTTTGCCCTCGGGCTGGAACTGGCCCTCGACAACAGCACGCCGCAAGGCGGCGCTGGCAACAGGGTCGAAGTCGTCAGCGGCGGTTTGAGCGAGCAAGTGGAGAACTTCGAAAAAACCCTCATCGCCGCCGAACTGGCCCGCTCGCACAGCTCCGTGCGCAGCGTCGCCGAAGCCCTCGGCATTCCGCGCAAGACCCTGCACGACAAACTGCGCAAACACGGTCTGAGTTTCGCCGACAGTGGCGCCTCGGCCCACCCTGACGACCTCGACTGAGCTACCGTCCAATCATCCACTTCAAGCAAGAGGCCCCTGAATGAGCCGCGACAGTCGACAACTGGAATCAGTCCTCCATCACGACATTCCCCTCACCCGGGACATGGGCCTCAAAGTGCTCGATTGGCATGACCAGCAACTGCGCCTGCACTTGCCGCTGGATGCCAACGTCAACCACAAGAGCACCATGTTCGGCGGCAGCCTGTATTGCGGCGCGGTCCTGGCCGGTTGGGGCTGGCTGCATTTGCGCCTTAAGGAAGAAGGCATTACCGACGGGCACATCGTGATTCAGGAAGGGCAGATCAGCTATCCGCTGCCGGTGACGGGCGATGCCAACGCCATTTGCCAGGCGCCGGACCCGGTGATCTGGAAGAAATTCCTGACCACCTTCCAGCGATACAGCCGAGCGCGGTTGACGCTGCATACGCGGGTCGTCAATGAAGGTCGTGATGAGGATGCGGTGAGGTTTATCGGGCAGTACGTGTTGCACCGGTAAACCAGGACCACCGCAAAACCTGTGGGAGCAAGCTCGCTCCCACAAGGATTTTGCATCAGCGCGTGGCAGCGATCTTATGCGCGTGCCAATTCCAGCAGTTTCTCCCGCCAGGCCGCTTTCGCCGGCAGCGCCAGAAAGAACGCATTCAACAGCGACTCCCGCGCCGGATAGCTGAACGGTTCGCCGCTCAACTCCAGCACCTCACCGCCAGCGCCTTCCAGCACGCCTTGCGCTGCCGCCGTGTCCCACTGCGAAGTCGGCGCCAGGCGCGGATAGCAATCGGCCGCCCCTTCGGCCAGCAGGCAAAACTTCAGCGAACTGCCGATACTGGCCA
>NZ_JBGCUL010000116.1:0-9142 GCF_054177685.1 Pseudomonas sp. P5_A2_2 | reverse complement strand
GGATCTTCAGTGTTTGAAGATCCTGTGTACGTCACTCGATCAGGAAGAAAAGATTTCCGTGTAACGACGAATCCATTGGTCATGCACAGTCGCCAGGAAGGCGTTGTCGTGCATGATCGCCTTCTCGGCAATCTGCTCCGGCGTGAGGATGTACGGGCTCTTGCGCGCTTCGGCGGAGATGATCGCCTTGGCGTTGACCGGGCCGTTATAGATGTCTTCAGCCATCTTGCCCTGCACCAGCGGGTCCAGAGAGTGGTTGATGAAGGCGTAGGCCATGTCGGTATCGCCCGGACGATTCTTCGGCATCACCGACAGCATCAGGTCGGTGTAGAAACCTTCCTTCATGCCGAACGTGGCGCCCAGGCCGTAGTTCGGATCGCGGATCTGTTTCGGGAAGAACGCTGGTGCGTACAGGCCGCCCATGTCCAGGGAACCGGTGCGGAACAGTTCGGCGATCTGGTTCGGGTTTTCGCCCAGGGTCACCACACGATCCTTCAGCTCGGCGAGCTTCTTGAAGCCCGGTTCGATGTTGTGTTCGTCACCACCGGCCAGTTTGGCGGCGATGATGATCAGGTCCATGGCCTCGGTCCAGTTCGGCGGCGGCAGGAAGATGTTCGGGGCCAATTCTGGATCCCACAGGGCCGCGTAGCTGTCCGGTGCTTGTTTCTGGGTGCGGGTGCTGTAGACCAGGCTGTTGCACCACAGCAGGTAACCGATACCGTGGCCATTGGCGCCGGTGCGGTATTTCTCCGGTACATCGACGAGGTTGGGAATGCGGTTGAGGTCAGGTTTTTCCAGCAGGTTGGCGGCGGCCAGACCTTCGGCGCCGACGCCTGCCAGGGTGATGATGTCGTACTGCGGACGATCACCGCCGGCCTTGAGTTTGGCGACCATTTCCGAGGTACTGCCGGTGCGGTCAGCGATGACCTTGCAGCCGTACTTGTCTTCGAAGGTCGCGGCGATGTTGCGCAGTGCAGCCAGGCCGGTGTCATCGGACCAGGTCAGCAAACGCAGGGTCTTGCCGGCAAAACGTGTGTCGCTGGCATTGGCCTTGATGAACGGCATGCTCATTGCCGCTGCTGCAACCGAGGCTACGCCCACGGTCTTGATGAATTGACGTCTGTTCAGATCATGCTCGCCCATTACGGACTCCCTTTGTTTTTGTAGGTATAAGGCAGGTCGAAACTGTTGCATCCGCGCGACTGGACCAGCGTTATCCCTCGTATTTTCGGGGGTTTGGCTGAGCCAGCAAGTTCATCCTGAGGTCGTGTAAAACACCTGACTATCGATAAAAACTCATTGAAGCCATGACGCCAGCGCATGCCTCCTGTAGGAGCGAGCCTGCTCGCGAAAGGTGCAGAGGCACCGCGCTCGTTCAGGCTAACCGCGTCATCGTTGACGTCCTTCGCGAGCAGGGCTCGCTCCTACAGGGATTGGCGTCAGACGGCCCGGATCACGTGTTTTATTTCCTGGAAAGCCTGCAAGCCCCACGGCCCCAATTCACGGCCGATGCTGCTCTGCTTGTAGCCGCCCCAGGCGGTCTGCGGAAAGATCACCTGCGGCGCGTTGATCCACACAAGCCCCGCCTGCAATGCGTTGGCGACGCGATCGGCGGTCTGTGCATCGCGTGTCACCACGCTGGCCACCAGGCCAAACTGGCTGTCGTTGGCCAGGGCAATCGCTTCAGCCTCAGAGGAGAAACTGCGCACGCAGATCACCGGGCCGAAAATCTCTTCACACCACAGCGCACTGTCGAGGGGCACTTCGGTGAACACCGTCGGCTGCAAAAAATATCCGCGCGGCAGGTCGGCCGGGCGATTGCCACCGCAAACCAGCTTGGCGCCGGCACTCAGACCGCGGTCGATGTGACCGAGCACGCGCTGGTATTGCGCCTGATTGACCAGCGCGCCCATTTCCACGTTCGGCTCGAACGGGTCGGCCACGCGAATCGCTTCGGCACGCGCCTTCACGCGGGTCAGGAATTCATCGGCCAGCTCATCGGCGACCAGCACGCGGCTGGTGGCTGAGCACATCTGCCCGGCGTTGAAGAAACCACCGCCGCAGGCCACTTCCACCGCCAGGTCGAGATCGGCATCGGCCAGCACCAGCAGCGAAGATTTGCCGCCCAGCTCCAGGCTCACGCCCTTGACGGTTTCCGCCGCCCGTTGCATGACCTGCACACCGACCGCGTTGCTGCCGGTGAACGACACCTTGGCGATTCTCGGGTCCGCCGACAGCGGTGCGCCAACGGCCAGGCCGGTGCCGCACACCAGGTTGAACACACCCGCTGGCACACCGGCTTGGGCGATGATCGCCGCCAGTTCCAGCTCCGGCAGCGGCGTCACTTCCGAAGGCTTGAGCACCACGCAGCAACCGGCGGCCAGGGCCGGGGCGAGCTTCCACGCAGTGGTGACCATCGGGAAGTTCCACGGCACGATCAAGCCGACCACACCGCACGGCTCACGGCGCAGGCGAGCGCTGAAGTCGTCGGTCGGCAGCTCTATCGCGCTGTCTTGTTTGGCGTCCAGGCCTTCGGCCAGGCCGGCGTAATACTCGAACGTGGCGATCACGTCATCAACGTCGATAGCCGCTTCGAACTGTGGCTTGCCGTTGTTGCTCGACTGCAAGTGCATCAGTTTTTCACGATTGGCCTGCACGCCCGCGGCGATTTTGCGCAGGATCGCGCCGCGTGCGGCACCCGTGGTTTTCGACCAGTCTGCGAACGCCTGGGTCGCCGCGCTTACCGCTTGATCAACAGCGTGCTCATCGCCGCCATTCACCGTGGTCAACAGGGCTTCGGTCGCAGGGTTGATCACCCGCAGGTGTTCGTTGCCGGCCGACCACTGGCCGTTGATGTACAGGCCATCCAGCGTTGTAGGGAACGTCATTTCGACACCGCCTGCATCCACTCGGCCTGGTCGATTTCAATCAGGGTCGGGCCTTGGCGATCAGTGGCCATACGCAATGCGCCTCGCAATTGCTCGACACTGCTGACCGCTTCGGCCGCACAACCCAGTGCCTTGGCCACACCGATGAAGTCCGGAGTGTAGATGTCCACGCCGACCGGCTCGATGTCGCGGTTGACCATGTATTTCTTGATCTCTTCGTAGCCCTGGTTATTCCACAGCAGCACGATCACCGGGGTGCGCGCCTCAACGGCGCTGGCCAGTTCCGGCAGAGTGAATTGCAGGCCACCGTCGCCGATCAGGCACACCACCGGAGGACGCGCGCCACCTTCGACGCTGCCACCGAGCCAGGCGCCAATCGCCGCCGGCAAGGCGTAGCCGAGGGTGCCGTAACCGGTGGACGAGTTGAACCAGCGACGCGGACGCTCCGGGTTGAACGTCAGGTTGCCGGTGTACACCGGTTGCGTCGAGTCGCCGACGAATACCGCGTTCGGCAATTCATGCAGCACGGTTTCGAGGAATCGCGTCTGAGCCAGGGTCGGTGCGTCCCAGGTCGCGGCCAGCTCTTCACGCAGACAAGCGGCGCGCACCTGGCCCCAATCGTTGCGGCGCTCGGCCAGGGACTTGTGCGACAAGGCGCTGAGCAAGGCCTGGGCGGCGTTGCGYGAGTCGGCCACCAATGCCACGTGCGGCGGGTAGTTGCGCACGGTCTGGTCCGGGTCGATGTCGACGCGCAGCAGTTGGCCTGGAATCTCGAAGCCACCGGCGAAGGTCACGTCGTAGTCGGTCTCGGCCAGCTCGGTGCCAATGGCCAGGACCACATCGGCCTCGGCGACCAGCGCACGGGTAGCGACCAGGCTCTGGGTCGAGCCGATCAGCAACGGGTGGCCGGAGGCGAGCATGCCCTTGGCATTGATGGTCAGCGCTACCGGTGCGTCCAGCAGCTCGGCCAGTTCAGTCAGCTCGGCCGCCGCGTCGATGGCACCGCCACCGGCGAGAATCAGCGGACGCTTGGCGTCGGCCAGCAATTCGGTCATGCGTGACACGGCGCTTGGCGAAGCACCGGCGCGGTCGATATTGACCGGCAGGCTGGCGAGCAAGTCGTCGGCTTCTTCGACCAATACGTCCAATGGAATTTCGATGTGCACCGGACGTGGACGGCCAGCCTGGAACAGTGCAAAGGCGCGAGCCAACACACCCGGCAACTCCGACGCCGACATCAGGGTGTGGGAGAACRCCGCGACACCGGCACACAGTGCGCCCTGGTTCGGCAGCTCATGCAGCTTGCCGCGACCGCCGCCCAACTGGCTGCGCGATTGCACGCTGGAGATCACCAGCATCGGGATCGAATCGGCGTAGGCCTGGCCCATGGCGGTGGTGATGTTGGTCATGCCAGGGCCGGTGATGATGAAGCACACACCGGGTTTGCCGCTGGTGCGGGCGTAGCCGTCGGCCATGAAGCCGGCGCCCTGTTCATGGCGCGGCGTGACGTGGTTGATGCTCGAACGGGCCAGCCCGCGATACAGCTCAACGGTATGCACCCCCGGAATGCCGAACACCTGCTCGACCCCGTAGTTTTCGAGTAACTTGACCAATACTTCGCCGCACGTCGCCATGTGAATTGCCCTTCTTGTTCGATTTGAGACGCCGGGCATGCGCTGTGTTTATGATGGATTCGCAGGCCCGGGAATGGCCTCATTGGAACGGGCGACAGGTAGCCGCAACAATGGATAAAAAGTCATACTAGCCATGTCCTCACGTCATACCTTGGATCCCAATGAAACGACTGCCTCCCCTGCCGGCGCTGCACACTTTTCTGATTACCGCGCAGTGCTGCAATTTCACCCGGGCCGCCGAACAGCTGCACATCACCCAGGGCGCGGTGAGTCGACAGGTCGCCGGGCTGGAAGATCATCTGGGTTATGAGCTGTTCATCCGCCTGGCCCGAGGCCTGGACCTGACGGCCGAAGGGCGGGAATGGCTGCCACGGGTGCAGCAGATTTTCGGTCTGATCGACGAGGCGGTCGAGCAGATCGGCGAGAAGCGCGAAACCCTGCAACTCAAGGCCCCGACCTGCGTCATGCGCTGGTTGCTGCCGCGTTTGTTGCAATGGCAAAGGGAGCGCCCGGACGTGCCGGTGGAACTGACCACCACGGTCAAGCACGGCGTGGATTTTCATCGCGAGCAGTTCGATGCGGCGGTGATGTACGGCGCACCGCCGGACGATTCATTGATGTCGCAAAAACTCTTCGACGAACAACTCACGCCGGTGTGTTCCAGACCGATGCTCGAAGGCCCCATGCCCCTGCAGACCCCGGCCGATTTGCAACAGCACCTGTTGCTGCACCCGACCCGCGACGAGCGTGACTGGAAGGCCTGGTTGAAAGCCGCGGATGTGCATTTGACCAATGTCGGCAAGGGCCAGCATTTCGAAACACTGGACCTGGCGATGTCGATGGCGTCCCAGGGAACGGGGGTGGCGATTGGCGACTGGTCGCTGATCGGCGATGACCTGAACGCCGGGCGGCTGGTCATGCCATTCGAATTGAAGGTGACAACGGGGCTGGCGTACTACCTTGTTTTCCCCGAAAAACCCGGACCTTCGCCGAAGTTGCGTGAATTGATGGGGTGGTTGGTGGAGCAGGCTCAGAGCCGCTGAACCCTGAAAGGCCTGGTATGTAACCCTGTGGGAGCGAGCTTGCTCGCGATGGCGTCGGGTCAGTCGACATCAATGCCGAATGATCAACCGCTATCGCGAGCAAGCTCGCTCCCACAGGTGATCGGTGTGCTCAATAACCGACCGCAAACCGCTGCCGCGAATGCTTCGGCGTTTCCACTTCGTCGAGCATCGCAATTGCGTAGTCGGCAAAGGTAATCCAGCTGCGCCCTTCGCTGCTCACCAGTAAATCATCCTGACCGAGGCGGAATTTCCCCGTGCGCTCGCCCTCGACAAATTCAGCCGACGGCGACAGGAAGGTCCAGTCCAGTTGCTGTTCCTGACGCAGGTTCCCCAGGAATTCGGCACCGGCACTGGCTTCGGCCTTGTACGCGTCCGGAAAACCTTTGCTGTCGATCACCCGCGTGCCATCCGGCAACAGGAGCGAACCGGCCCCGCCCACGACCAGCAGGCGTTTGACTCCGGCCTGTTTCACCGGCCCGATGACAGCGCTGGCAGGCAGGGTCGCGAAATGCGCGGCGCTGATGACTACGTCATGGCCCTCGATGGTTGCTTGCAAAGCATTGGCATCCAATGCGTCGATGTCGCGCGTGATCACACCGGCACGCTGGCCGATTTTCGCCGTGTTGCGGGCAATGGCGGTAACGCTGTGACCACGACGCAGGGCTTCTTCCAGCAGTTGGCTACCAGCACGACCGGTGGCACCGATGATTGCGATTTTGCTCATGACACTCTCCAGTTGGCTTGAAAGTTTTGATATCAAAGACCTGCTGCCTCTTAAACTCATTCACCCCACTTCATCTCGCCCTTGGCGACCTTGGCGCTCAGCTCCAGGGAGCTTTCATCACCCAGGGTCGGGAAGCGTTTTTTCATCGCCGCGATCAGCGCGGCAGAATCCTTGGCCTTTGCGGTTTCCTCGTCGAAAGCCTTGATGTAAGCGGCGGAGAACTGCACGGCTCCCAGGGAGCGATCGCTCTCGCCGAGGTAATGACCCGGCACCACGGTCTGCGGTTTCAGGGCTTCAATGGAATGCAGCGTAGCCAACCAATCGGCATGGGACTGTGGTGTTTGCGTGTCAGCCATCCACACGTGGATGTTCTGCGCCACCACGACGCCACCGACGACCGCCTTGATCGACGGAATCCACACAAAGCTGCGATCCGGCTGCGGACCCTCAAGACCAACCACCTGCAACTTCTGCCCTTCGAGGTTCAGGCTGTCGCCCTTGAGCACACCTGGCACGATGGTTTTGGCCGGCACGTCGGTGCCCATTTTCGGGCCCCAGAACGCCAGTTTGCCGTCGACGGTTCGCTTGATGTGGTCAACGGTCGGCTGCGAGGCGAGGACCTTGGCCTTGGGGAACGCAGCCGTCAGGGTATCGAGGCCGAAGTAGTAATCCGGATCGCCATGGCTGATGTAGATGGTGGTCAGCTGCTTGCCGCTGGCGCGGATTTTTTCCACCAACTGCTCGGCCTGGGACTTGCCGAATTGTGCATCCACCAGGATCGCTTCTTTCTCGCCGCTGACCAGTACCGAGGTCACCGGAAAGATGGCTTTTTCACCGGGGTTGTAGACATCCAGCGTCAGGGTCGAGGCGGCTGCATGGGCGGCAAAACCGAAGGCCGCGCTTGCCAGCAAAATGCGCTTTAAAGTGGTGAAACCGATCATCTGTTGCTCCGTATTCCGAATGGCTGTCGTGGTCCCTTGTAGGAGCGAGCTTGCTCGCGATGGTCGTAAACGATGACGCGTACTTGCCGGTTAAACGCGGCGCCTGGGGGTCCATCGTCGGAACGCCGCCCGGAGCAAGCTCGCTCCYACAGGGAACAGAGCTTAGTTGCCTGACTCAGTACAAAAAATGCGATGCTTGAACATAGTTTGTTTCTGAAAGCGGGCAAATCATGGATCGTCTTCAAGCAATGCGCGTGTTCGTCACGGTGGTCGACCTCGGCAGCCAGTCGGCCGCCGCCGATCATCTGGAGCTGTCACGGCCAGTGGTGTCGCGGTATCTGGCGGAACTGGAAGACTGGGTTGGCGCGCGCCTGATGCATCGCACCACGCGCAAATTGAGCCTGACCGCCGCCGGCAATGAGATCCTGCCGCGCTGTCGGCAGATGCTCGATTTATCCACCGACATGCAAGCCGCCGTCAGCGAGCCGGATGACGCACCGCGCGGCCTGCTGCGGATCAGCGTCAGCACCTCCTTCGGCCAGGCGCAACTGGCCGATGCCATGGCCGTGTATGTCCGACGCTACCCAGGCGTCAGTATCGACATGCAGATGCTCGACCGCACTGTGAACCTGGTGGATGAGCGCATCGACCTGGCGATCCGCACCAGCAACGACCTGGACCCGAACCTGATCGCCCGCCGCCTGACGGTTTGCCGCTCGGTGATCTGCGCGTCCCCCGCTTACTTGCGCGAACATCCCGCGCCGCAACGGGTCGAGGACCTGAGCCGGCACAATTGCCTGACCCATTCCTACTTCGGCAAAAGCCTGTGGCATTTCGAACAGGACGGCGAGCAGGTTTCTGTACCGGTGCAGGGCAACATCAGCGCCAACGAGGCCAGCACGCTGTTGCGCGCAACGATCGCCGGTGCCGGGGTGGCGATGCTACCCACGTATCAGGCCGGCGTGCACATTCACAGCGGCGAATTGATTCGCCTGCTGCCGACGGCCGAACCCCGGCAAATGAACGTGTATGCGGTGTACGCCTCACGCAAGCACATGCCGGCGGCATTGCGCAGCTTGCTGGATTTTCTGGTGGTGAGGTTTCCGGAGGAACCGGAGTGGGATATCGGGTTGTGAATGGAAACCCTGTGGGAGCGAGCTTGCTCCGGGCGGCGTTCCGACGATGGTGTCAGGTCAGTCGACAACAATGCCGGATGATCCACCGCTATCGCGAGCAAGCTCGCTCCCACAGGAGACATCAGCGTTCTGAATGTCGCGGTACATCCATGACGCGGCTTGCTGGTAACTCACCGGCGCTGACCTATGCTCAAAGTAATACCGAAAGGTATTCGTTCAGAGGTCAACGCCATGAACATCAGAACAAGAAGATACCTCGCGATCTTCATCACCTGCGCGGTCACGCTCGGGCTGTATGGCGCTGCCGCCTGGCGCGTAGAGCAACTGCGCAACCTGCCCCGCGAATATGCGAGCTGCAACTTCGAGCGCTGCATTCCCCACAACGCCACCCTCAACGCCCTCCGGTAACGAAGGGGGTCAGGCTTCGTTGTCCTGATCGGCCTTCAAGCGGTCGCGAAAGGCCTTGGGCGAAATCCCCACACGACGCCGGAACAGGCGCGTGAAGTTGGTCGGATCGGAAAACCCCAACACGTCGGACATTTCATAAATGGTCATGCCGGTGTAGGTCAGCAAACGCTTGGCCTCCAGCAATTGCCGTTCGTGCATGATCTGCAATGCCGGTTGCCCCGCCAGCTCACGACAGGTGCCATTGAGGTGCGACACGGAAATCCCCAGCCGGTGCGCCAGGTCCTCGACCTTGACGTGCTGGCGATAGGTCTCTTCCACCAGTTGAATAAAGCCGTTGAGGTATTCCC
>NZ_JBGCUL010000115.1:0-12123 GCF_054177685.1 Pseudomonas sp. P5_A2_2 | reverse complement strand
CAAACCTGTGGGAGCGAGCTTGCTCGCGATAGCGGACTTACATTCAACATCTACGTTGGCTGAAAGGACCTCATCGCGAGCAAGCTCGCTCCCACAGTGTTTTTGGGTGTTCTGAAGATTTTGGTTACAGACCTACAACATCCTCAGCCTGCAACCCCTTCTGCCCTTCCACCACCGCGTATTCAACCTGCTGGCCTTCGGTCAGCGAACGGTGCCCTTCGCCGCGAATCGCGCGGTAGTGCACGAACACGTCCACCCCGTCCTCGCGCTGAATGAAGCCGTAGCCCTTGGCGTCGTTGAACCACTTCACATTGCCGGTTTCGCGTGTTGCCATTTGTTCATACTCCCTTTTTATTATTGATCGGGCTTTTCGCAGGAAAGCCTCGGGAACGTCAGCCTGCGCATACCGGTCCCATGAGGGCAACGGCGACAGAGCGCCGAGTATATGACAGACGTTAAAACTCTCAACAGGAGTTTACTTCGCCGCTTTTTTGCCGATTTTAAGCGAATCCGGCACACTATCGCCCTCCCGAGCAAACGCTTGGTTTTATTCACTCACGCAGAAGCCGTATGACCCGCTCCCCGTTCCGCCGTCTTGTGTTTGGCACCCTGCGCCGACTGTTGTACCTCTGGGTTCGCTCGGAGACGATCAACCAGTCGTCGCTCACCCTCAACCTCGACCGCAGTCGTCCGGTGTTCTACGTCCTGCAAAACCCTTCGCTGACCGACCTCGCCGTGGTCGACACCGAGTGCAGCAAGGCTGGCCTGCCACGTCCGGTGCTGCCGGTGTCGGTGGATAACCTGCTGGAGCCTGCCGCGTTCTTCTACCTGACACCGGAACCGGACTGGCTCGGCCGCCAGGACAAGCGCGGCGCGCCGCCGACCCTGACCCGCCTGGTCAGCGCCCTGAGCCAGAACGCCGCCGAAGATGCGCAGATCATCCCGGTCAGCGTGTTCTGGGGCCAGTCGCCAGACAGCGAAAACAGCCCATGGAAACTCCTGTTCGCCGATAGCTGGGCGGTCACCGGGCGCTTGCGCCGATTGCTGAGCGTCATCGTGCTGGGACGCAAGACCCGCGTGCAGTTCTCCGCGCCGATCCACCTGCGCGAACTGATCGAGCACAACAAGGGCCACGAGCGCACCGTGCGCATGGCTCAGCGGATCCTGCGGGTGCACTTCCGCAACCTGAAGGCGGCGGTGATCGGCCCGGACATTTCCCACCGCCGTAATCTGGTCAAAGGCCTGCTCAACGAGCCACAGGTCAAACAAGCGATCCTCGACGAAACCGAACGCGAGAACATTTCACCGGAGAAGGCCAAAGCTCAAGCGCTACGCTACGGCAACGAAATCGCCTCGGACTACACCTACACTGCGATCCGTTTTATGGAAGTGGTGCTGAGCTGGTTCTGGAACAAGATCTACGACGGTATCAAGGTCAACCACATCGAGGGCGTGCAGAAGGTCGCCCAGGGTCACGAAGTGATCTACGTGCCGTGCCACCGCAGCCACATCGACTACCTGCTGCTGTCATACCTGCTGTTCCGCAACGGCCTGACCCCGCCGCACATTGCCGCCGGCATCAACCTGAACATGCCGGTGATTGGCGGCCTGCTGCGTCGCGGCGGTGCGTTTTTCATGCGCCGCACCTTCAAGGGCAACCCGCTGTACACCTCGGTGTTCAACGAATACCTGCACACCCTGTTCACCAAGGGCTTCCCGGTGGAGTACTTCGTCGAGGGCGGCCGTTCGCGCACCGGGCGCATGCTGCAACCGAAGACCGGGATGCTGGCGATCACCCTGCGCAGCTTCCTGCGTTCGTCGCGCATGCCCATCGTCTTCGTGCCGGTCTACATCGGCTACGAGCGCGTGCTGGAAGGCCGGACCTACCTCGGCGAGTTGCGCGGTGCGGCCAAGAAAAAAGAATCGATCTTCGATATTTTCAAAGTCATCGGCGCACTCAAGCAGCGCTTCGGCCAGGTGGCGGTGAACTTCGGCGAGCCGATCAAGCTGGCGGAATTCCTCGACGGCGAACAGCCGGACTGGCGCCAACAGGAACTCGGCCCGCAGTTCAGACCCGCCTGGCTCAACGAAACCACCAATCGTCTCGGCGAGAAAGTCGCCCGGCATCTGAACGAAGCGGCAGCGATCAACCCGGTCAACCTGGTGGCACTGGCGCTGCTGTCGACCACCCGACTGGCGCTGGATGATCGGGCCATGGCGCGGGTGCTGGACCTGTACCTGGCGCTGCTGCGCAAGGTCCCGTATTCGCCRCACACCACCTTGCCGGAAGGCGATGGCCGGGCGCTGATCGAGCATGTGAAGGACATGGACCTGCTCTCGGAGCAGAGCGATGCGCTGGGCAAGATCCTGTATCTGGACGAGCAGAACGCCGTCCTGATGACCTACTACCGCAACAACGTGCTGCACATCTTCGCCCTGCCGGCGCTGCTGGCGAGCTTCTTCCAGAGCGCCTCGCGCATGAGCCGCGAACAGATCCTGCGCTATACCCGCGCGTTGTATCCCTACCTGCAAGCGGAACTGTTCATTCGCTGGTCGCTGGACGAACTGGATGCGGTGATCGATCAATGGCTGGAAGCCTTCGTCGAACAAGGCCTGCTGCGTTTCGAGAACAACGTGTTCCTGCGTCCGGCTCCAAGCTCGCGGCATTTCGTGCTGCTGACCTTACTGTCGAAAAGCATCGCCCAGACGTTGCAGCGCTTCTACATGACCGTGTCCCTGCTGCTCAACAGCGGCCAGAACAGCATCAGCGCCGAAGAACTGGAGGACCTGTGCACGGTCATGGCCCAGCGCCTGTCGATCCTGCATGGCCTGAACGCCCCGGAATTCTTCGACAAGAGCCTGTTTCGCCACTTCATCCAGACCATGCTCGACCTCGATGTGCTCAAGCGCGATGAAGCGGGCAAGCTGAGCTACCACGAACTGCTCGGTGAACTGGCCGAAGGCGCGGCCAAGCGGGTGTTGCCGGCGGAGATTCGTTTGTCGATCCGTCAGGTGGCGTTGCATCGCAGTGAAGATGCGGCGGATCAACCCGCACCACCGGTCGAAACCGTCTAGATTGATCAGGGCGCCAGTCAGTTCTGGTGCCCTCGATACGGAGATCTTTCAATGAAAAAACTGCCCCTGATCGCAGCCGCCTTGCTGTTGACTGCCTGCCAGCATCCGACACCGGCGCCCAAGGCATCCCTCGATGGTGAAGTCTTCTACCTGCAACGCAGCGCACTGCCACCGAACGCGGTCCTCAGCGTCAGCCTGCAAGACATCTCACTGGCCGACGCCCCGGCAAAGGTCATCGACGAGCAACGCGGCCCGGTCAAAGGCCAGGTGCCGCTGCCCTTCCATCTCAGCTACGACCCGCTGACGGTAGAGTCCAATCACCGTTACTCGGTGAATGCACGCATTGAAGTCGACGGCAAACTGCTGTTCATCACCACCGAAAATCACGCCGTGCGCCTGGACGGCTCCGATCCCAAACCCGTGAAGGTCCGTGTCGACGCGGCCCGCTGAGTGTTTTTTTGAAAAAGGAAGTTGCCATGCTCCGCCCTACCCTCCGTTTTGCCGGCCTGTGCGCAGGTTTAATGTTCTGCGCCAGCGCGATGGCGCTGTCCCTCACCGACCTGTCGCAAAAAGACGCCACCGGCGGGCTCAAGGACGCACTGACCCAAGGCGCGCAACTGGCCGTCAAACAACTCGGCACCCCGGGGGGCTTCAGCAACAACCCCGACGTGAAAATCGAACTGCCGGGCAAGCTGGGCAAAGTCGCCAGCAAAATGAAACAGTTCGGCATGGGTGATCAGGTCGATGAGCTGGAAGCCAGCATGAACAAAGCGGCCGAAACCGCCGTCACCCAGGCCCAGCCCATCCTCGTCGATGCCGTGAAGAAAATGACCGTGGAAGATGCCAAGGGTATCCTCAGCGGTGGCAACGACTCGGCTACCCAATACCTGAACAAGACCAGTCGCGAACAGATTCGCGCCAAGTTCCTGCCCATCGTCAAGCAAGCCACCGACAAGGTTGGCCTGGCCCAGCAGTACAATTCCTTCGCCGGACAAGCGGCGACAATGGGTGTAGTGGATGCGAAGAATGCCAACGTCGAAAACTACGTCACCGAGCAAGCGTTGAATGGCTTGTTCGAGATGATTGGCAAACAGGAAGAAACCATCCGCCAGAACCCGGCGGCTGCGGCGACCAGTTTGGCGAAGAAGGTGTTTGGAACCTTGTAATTTTTAGCTGGCGACAACACCAGAAAAGCCCGCTGAACCTTGTGAAGGTCAGCGGGCTTTTTCGTTCTCTATTGCTGCGGGTCAAGGTGATCCAGCACCTCGCTCACCGATAGCTGTGCAAGTACAATCATCTGCTGAATACCGAGCACCAGATTGCACGTCGGGCCAATCAGGTTGGATGACAACTCGGTCGCCATCACGTTGGCTGAGGCGAGGGTTTCGTAGGCGTGGACCAGCAGGGTTTCGGAATTAATGCCTGGGCGGATAGTGAAAATTGGACAGGGGCGACTTGAAGTGCCGATATGTTCTTCGGGCTCTGAAGCCGGGGGGTTGGGACTGTGTTTGACCATTGTGAAACTCCTAACGAAAATTGGAGCAGCCAGCATCACTTGCAGATGATGGGTGGCAGCTGTGTGCAGGTCTGCAAGACCGAGTCGTTAGGCAACCTCGGCAGACCCGAAGATCTCCCGCACACAGCCACCATAAATCGGTGGTCGCTAAAAAGCGCCACGATTATAGGTGCGCTTATGGGCGCCTAACAAACTATTGGCGGGCTTGCAGTCCCGGTCGCTGAATTGGCAGCGACGGTCAAAGGCTAAAGACCGTGCTTCCGACGGGCAACCTGAAAGTCTTGTGGGAATGGTCTGAATGTTTGATCAGGCGATAAACACTTTTGACTGATAAGCCGTCATCGCGAGCAGGCTCGCTCCTACAATTGGATCGGGTACATCTGTGAGGGATTGGTCGGCTGGCAGGCCGCCATCGCAGGCAAGCCAGCTCCCACAATTTGACCGAGTACATCCGAGAGAGACAGATCGGCTGGCAGGCCGCCATGCTCAAACCCTCAAACCGACTCTTTGCGAACCCGAAACCAGGCAGCATAAAGGGCAGGCAAAAACAGCAGCGTCAACGCCGTCGCCACAATCAACCCCCCCATGATCGCCACCGCCATCGGCCCGAAAAACACACTGCGCGACAACGGAATCATCGCCAAAACGGCGGCAAGTGCCGTCAACACAATCGGCCGAAACCGCCGCACCGTAGCCTCGATAATCGCCTGCCAAGGCTTAAGCCCCGCAGCAATATCCTGCTCGATCTGGTCCACCAGAATCACCGAGTTACGCATGATCATCCCGGACAACGCGATGGTCCCCAGCATGGCCACGAAACCGAACGGCTGGCGGAACACCAACAGAAACAGCGTCACCCCGATCAACCCCAGCGGCGCCGTCAGAAACACCATCGCCGTACGCGAAAAACTTCGCAGTTGCAGCATCAGCAAGGTCAACACCACCACGATGAACAACGGCACCCCGGCCTTCACCGAATTTTGTCCGCGCGCGGAGTCTTCCACCGTGCCGCCGACATCCAGCAAGTAGCCGTCCGGCAATTCAGCGCGAATCGGATCGAGGGTCGGCATGATTTGCTGCACCAGCGTCGCCGGTTGCTCCTTGTCATAGATGTCGGCGCGTACCGTCACATTGGGCAGGCGATTGCGGTGCCAGATGACGCCCTCTTCGAAGCCGTACTCCAGGGTCGCGATCTGCGACAGCGCGACGCTGCGACCGTTATCGGTCGGTACCGCCAGGCTCGGCAGCAATGACAACTCGGTGCGCTCATGCAAGGTGCCGCGCAACAGGATCTCGATCAACTCGTTGTCTTCGCGGTACTGGCTGACACTGGAACCGGTCAGGGAGCTTTGCAGGAACCTCGACAGGTTCGCCGTGCTCACGCCCAGCGCCCGCGCACGGTCCTGATCGATGTTCAGGTACACCACCTTGCTCGGTTCTTCCCAGTCCAGGTGGACGTTGACCACATGCGGGTTCTCGCGAACCTTGGCCGCGACTTTACGTGCCAGCGCCCGCACCTCCTCGATGTGCTCCCCGGTCACGCGGAACTGTACCGGATAGCCAACTGGCGGACCGTTTTCCAGACGCRTGACCCGCGAGCGCAGGGCCGGGAATTGCTCGTTGAGGGTTGAGATCAACCAGGTGCGCAGGGTTTCCCGCTCTTCAATGGTTTTCGCCAGGACAACAAACTGGGCGAAGCTCGCCGCCGGCAGTTGCTGATCCAGCGGCAGGTAGAAACGTGGCGAACCGGTGCCGACGTAGGCCACGTAATTGTCGATCCCGGTATTGTCCTTGAGCAGCGCTTCGAGGCGTTTGACCTCGTCGGCGGTGTTGCTCAGCGAAGCGCCTTCGGCCAGTTTCAGGTCGATCATCAACTCCAGGCGACCCGATGCCGGGAAGAACTGCTGCGGCACAAACTTGAACAATACGATGGAGGCGATGAACAACACCACGGTCGCCGTGATCACGGTTTTACGCCAGCGCACGCACCACTCCACCAGACGCCGGACGCGCTGATAGAACGGTGTGCCATACGGATCGGGTTGGCCGGCGCCATGCTTGGCTGCATGGATTTTCGCCAGGTCTGGCAGGAGTTTTTCCCCCAGATACGGCACGAAGACCACCGCGGCCACCCACGACGCCAACAGCGCGATGGTGACCACCTCGAAGATCGATCGGGTGTATTCGCCCGTGCCCGATTGCGCCGTGGCGATCGGCAGGAAGCCGGCCGCGGTGATCAGCGTACCGGTGAGCATCGGGAACGCGGTGCTGGTCCAGGCATAACTCGCCGCTTTGACCCGGTCGAAGCCCTGCTCCATTTTGATCGCCATCATTTCCACGGCGATGATCGCGTCGTCCACCAGCAAACCCAGGGCCAGTACCAAAGCGCCGAGAGAAATCTTGTGCAGGCCGATGCCGAGGTAATACATGCAGGCAAAAGTCATCGCCAGCACCAGCGGAATCGCCAGGGCCACCACCATGCCGGTGCGTACGCCCAGGGAGAAGAAGCTCACCAGCAACACAATGGCCAGCGCCTCRACCAGCACTTGCACGAACTCGCCAACACCGGTTTTCACCGCAGCCGGTTGGTCGGAGACTTTGCGCAGTTCCATACCGGTCGGGAGGTTTTTCTGGATGCGGGCGAACTCGACTTCCAGCGCCTTGCCCAGCACCAGAATGTCACCGCCGTCCTTCATCGCCACCGCCAGGCCGATGGCGTCTTGCGCCATGAAGCGCATGCGCGGCGCCGGTGGATCGTTGAAACCACGGCGCACGTCGGCCACGTCGGAGATGCGGAAGGTGCGATCACCGACGCGGATCGGAAAGCTCTTGATCTCGTCGACCGTCTGAAAATTCCCCGTTACCCGTAGCTGCAATCGCTCGCTGCTGGTCTCGAAGAAACCTGCCGTGGACACCGCGTTCTGTTCTTCAAGGGCTTGCTGGACAGCCGCCAGCGGCAAGCCGAGGGTGGCGAGTTTGACGTTGGAGAGTTCGATCCAGATTTTCTCGTCCTGCAAGCCCAGCAGTTCGACCTTGCCCACATCCTTGACCCGTTGCAGCTGGATCTGGATGCGGTCGGCGTAATCCTTGAGCACGGCGTAGTCGAAACCGTCACCGGTCAGGGCGTAGATATTGCCGAAAGTGGTGCCGAACTCATCGTTGAAAAACGGCCCCTGAATCCCCGGCGGCAGGGTATGACGGATGTCGCTGACTTTCTTGCGCACCTGATACCAGAGCTCCGGGATCTCCACCGAGTGCATGGAGTCGCGGGCGATGAAGGTCACCTGGGATTCACCGGGGCGGGAGAACGACACGATGCGCTCATACTCGCCGGTTTCCATCAGTTTCTTTTCGATACGTTCGGTGACCTGGCGCGAGACTTCCTCGGCGGTCGCTCCCGGCCAGTTGGTGCGAATCACCATGGCCTTGAAGGTGAACGGCGGGTCCTCACTCTGGCCGAGCTTGGTGTAGGAAAGTGCGCCGACAATGGCCAGTAACAGCATCAGGAACAGTACGATCTGGCGATTACGCAGCGCCCATTCGGAAACGTTGAAGCGCATCGGGGCTTACTCCTTGTCCGCCAGATTGACCACGCGATTGGAGCGGTCCACCGGGCGCACCTGCTGCCCTTCGAGAAGCACATGGACACCGGCGGCCACCACCCAGTCGCTGGCGTTGAGCCCTTCAAGTACCGGTACGGTTTTTTCGCCAAAGGCACCGATTCGCACCGGGGTTCTCTTCAAGGTGTTGTTGGCGCTGACGACCCAGACATAGGTCACGCCGTTTTCCGCCGTCAGCGCAGACAGCGGAACGGACAGTGGGACCACGTCGGCGGCCTGCACGAACACTCGGGCGCTCTGGCCCAGCTCGACAGGAACCTTGCCGGAACTGAAGGCAATGCGGGCCGCGAAGGTGCGGGATTTTGGATCAGCCGACGGCGACAGCTCACGGATACGCCCTTCAAATCGCTGATCGGGTTGAGTCCAGAGTTCCACCGACACCGGCTCACCGACCTTGAAGCGACCGAAATTCTGCTCTGGCAGGCTGATCAAGACTTCACGCTCGCCATCGGTAGCCAGTGTGAACACCGTTTGCCCGGCGGCCACGACTTGCCCGACTTCCACCAGACGCTTGGCCACGACACCGTCCTGCGGCGCACGCAACACGGCATAACTGGCCTGGTTATTGGAAACGTTGAATTCGGCTTTGATTTGCTTGAGGCGCGCTTCGCCGGAGCGGTAGAGGTTTTCGGCGTTGTCGTACTGCGAGCGGCTGACCAGCTGGCGTTCCATCAGGGTCTTGTAGCGATCACGCTCGGAACGCACCAGATTCAGATTGGCTTCGGCGGCGGCGACCTGGGCGCGAGTGGCCTCCAGTTGCAGGCGCACATCCTGGGGGTCGAGCTCCGCCAAGGGTTGATCGGCCTTGACCCGCTGCCCCTCCTCGACCAGTCGTCGGCTGACTTTGCCGCCGATACGGAACGCCAGGTCCGGCTCATAACGCGCGCGAACTTCACCGGGATAGCTTTCCATCGACTGCGCCGAAGGCTCTGGCACGCAGACAATAAAAAAGCCAGGGTGATTGGCAACGCGAGGGGCAAGGCATAGCGGAACATGGTGAAGGACCTTTCGCTAATGGTGCTTTGAATAATTATACTGAGCAGTATGTTATTAATAGCAAACTCACCAGTCCAGTAATAAAAACGAATATGCCAAACAATCTTTCAGCACCCAGTGGCCCAGGCAGACCCAAGGATTTGGTCAAGCGCCAGGCGATTCTCGATGCGGCCAAAGCGCTGTTTCTGAGTAAGGGTTATGCCAATACCAGCATGGATGCCGTCGCAGCCGAGGCCGGTGTGTCAAAGCTGACGGTCTACAGCCACTTCAACGACAAGGAGACGCTGTTCTCCGCCGCCGTGATGGCCAAGTGCGAGGAGCAGTTACCACCGCTGTTTTTCGAATTGCCGGAAGGCGCGGCGGTGGAAACCGTGCTGCTGAACATCGCGCGCGGTTTTCATCAACTGATCAACAGTGATGAATCAGTGAACCTGCACCGCTTGATGATGACCCTGGGCAGCCAGGACCCAAAGCTGTCGCAGATATTCTTCGAAGCCGGGCCGGAGCGCATGCTGCATGGCATGGAACGCCTGCTGAGCAAGATCGATGAAAGCGGTGTGCTGCGCATCGACAAGCCGCACAACGCGGCCGAGCACTTCTTCTGCCTGCTCAAGGGCGCCGGGAATTTCCGCTTGCTGTATGGCTGCGGCGAGCCGCCGGTTGGCGAGGCGGCGGAGAGCCATGTGCGGGAAGTGGTGGGGTTGTTTATGCGGGCTTATCGGCCTGAGCATGCCTGATGGATTTGCAGTGTCCGGGCTAAAGCTATCGCGAGCAGGCTCGCTCCTACACTGGCTCTATGCAACACCATAGATCCCTGTAGGAGCGAGCCTGCTCGCGATTGKGGCGACTCGGTCCTACGGCTTGAGCGCCTTCTTCGGATAAATGTCATACCGACTGGACTTGCCATCCAGCGCATGGCTCGGCTTCGGCCCGTCGATGCACGGTGCCTTGCGCGGGCGCTTGACCACCACCCGGTGGCTGGCCAGGGCCAAGGCGGCTTCGAGCAATGCCGGCGCATCCGGGTCATCGCCCACCAGCGGCCGGAACAGGCGCATTTCCTTCTTCACCAGCGCAGTTTTCTCACGATGCGGGAACATCGGGTCGAGATAGATCACCTGCGGCGGCTCGCCTTCCCAGTTACGCATCACCTCGATCGAATTGCCCTTGAGCAAGTGCATGCGCGCCACGATCGGCGCCACGTCGAAATCTTCCGCGCCACGGGCCAGACCGTCTTCCAGCAAGGCACCAATCAGCGGCTGACGCTCGATCAGGCTCATCTCGCAACCGAGGCTGGCCAGCACGAACGCGTCTTTACCCAGCCCCGCCGTGGCATCCAGCACCCGCGGACGCACGCCTTGAGCGATGCCAACAGCCTTGGCGATCATCTGCCCGCTGCCGCCGCCGTACAACCGGCGATGGGCCGCACCGCCCTCGACGAAGTCCACCCGCACCGGGCCTGGCGCATCCGGCCCCAGCTGTTGCAACTGCAAACCCTGATCGCCCACCTGCAAGGCGAATTCGCCGTCCACCACTTGCATCGGCAAGCCCAGGCGCTCGGCCCATTGCTCGGCTTGTGGCTCAAAAGCCGCGTCCAGGGCCTGGACATGGATGCGGCAGGCCGCAGGTTGATCAATCATCGGAAAACACGCTCAAAAAATTAATGATCGGCAAAAACGGCCGATAACAAAACTATCGAGCATTTTGCCAGAGCTGAGCGTCGACCGAGAGAAATGTCAGACATTCAACCCACATTCACAGGTTTTATCTCGCCCTACGGCGACTACAACCTGCGAAACACCCAGGCACTGAGCGGCGTCAGCCACATCTGGCAGGATTTCTTTGCCCGGGCGCTGGCTGAACAGTCGGGTGAAGTGCTGCCGCAATCGCTGAACTTTCCACCGGTCGATCTCGAAAGCCCTGTCGAGCCGACCGTCGGCAGCGAGCTGCTGGAGCACATCCTGTCCCAGCGCGAATGCGAGGTGAAAGACAATGTAATCCGCCCGCCCGAGCCACTGTTCCTGCCGATTGCCGAATTCGAAATGGACCTGGCAGACAAACCACGTCCACCGTTCCCGACGGATGAAATCGTCGCCCAGCAAAAACAGCAGGACTTCGAAAGCGGCTGGGTTCGCCCGATCGTGCTGAAAGCCGGTCAGCCGGTATACGAAGCAGGCCCTGCCCCGCAACCGCGTCCGCTGCACTTGCCTATTGCCAAATTCGAACTCGACCTGCTCGACAAGCCGTTCCCGCCGTTCTCGCCGCAAGAACTGATGGAGCAGCAGAAACAACTCGATTTCGATAATGGCTGGGCCCGCCCGATCATCTTGCAGAACCTGCGTATCGCCGCCTGACCTTCAGCCTTTGAAGAATTGATTGGCCTTCTGGTACGGCATCGACCGGGAGGTGAAACCGAACGTGCCTGACGTCTGGATTTCTTCGGCGGCGCGAAAGAATTCGCCATAGGCCGCCAGTGCCAGCGCCGAACCGACGCTGATGCGCTTGACGCCCATCTCACCCAACTGCGCGACCGTCAGCTTCAAGCCCCCCGACATCAACACATTCACCGGTTTGGGCGCCATGGCGCGCACCACCGCCAACACATCCTCGGCGCTGCGCAGGCCCGGCGCGTAGAGCACGTCGGCACCGGCCTCGGCGAATGCCTGCAAGCGGCGGATGGTGTCGGCCAGATCGGGATTGCCGTGCAGGAAGTTTTCCGCCCGGGCAGTCAACGTAAAGTGGAACGGCAAACTGCGAGCGGCAGCCACAGCGGCCTCGATTCGCGCCACGGCGTGTTCGAAACAGTAGATCGGGCCTTCTTCGCGGCCGGTGGCATCTTCGATCGAACCACCGACGGCACCGGCCCCTGCTGCGCGCAAGATGCTTTTCGCGCAGTCGGCCGGGTTGTCGGCACAGCCG
>NZ_JBGCUL010000114.1:0-9262 GCF_054177685.1 Pseudomonas sp. P5_A2_2 | reverse complement strand
TTCCTGGTCAACGACGGCCAGCTGTTCGTTCGCGATACCAAAATCACTGGCTGGCGCGAGAAGGACAACGGCCCGGCGACGTTCACTTCGCCCAAGGAATTCCGTCCGTTCCTGCTGGCCTGGGGCGGCACCGAGACCTACATCGCCAACAGCAAGATCGCCAGTTTCGGCTACGCCAACAGTAAGTCCTACGGCGTGAGTATTTCCCAGTACACGCCGAACATGGCCAAGGTGCTCAAGCGTCMTGAGCCGACCGGCTGGATCGTCGGCTCCGAATTCTCGGACATGTGGTACGGCTTCTACTGCTACGAAACCCGCGACTTCGTGGTCAAGGGCAACACCTACAAAGACAACATCGTCTATGGCATCGACCCGCACGACCGCTCCCACGGCCTGATCATCGCCGACAACACGGTGTTTGGTACGAAGAAGAAGCACGGGATCATTATTTCCCGTGAGGTCAACGACAGCTTCATCTTCAACAACCGCAGCTACGACAACCACCTCTCGGGGCTGGTGATCGACCGTAACAGCGTGAACAACCTGATCGCCCACAACGAGATCTACCAGAACCACACCGACGGCATCACCCTCTACGAGAGTGCCGACAACCTGCTGTGGGGCAATCGCGTGTTGAGCAACAAGCGCCACGGCATCCGCATTCGTAACAGCGTGAACATTCGCCTGTACGAAAACGTCGCCATGGCCAACGGCCTGACCGGCGTCTATGRCCACATCAAGGACCTGAGCAACACCGACCGTGACATCAAGCTCGACCCGTTCGACGCCCAGGTGTCGCTGATCGTGGTCGGCGGTGAACTGGCGGCCAACGGCAGTGGCCCGCTCTCCATCGACTCGCCGCTGAGTGTCGAGCTGTATCGCGTGTCGATGCTCGCACCGACCAAATCCAGCGGCATCAGCTTCACCGGCATCCTTGGCGATCGTCAGGATGAAATTCTCGACCTGCTGGTACGCCAGCAGAAAGCCGTGCTGATCGACCCTGTCGAACGCCAGACCGAAATGCGGGACTGAGGATAATCTTATGCACCCACACTTGATCAAATTACTCAGCCTGTCGGCCCTGACCGCCGGCATTCTCGCGGCCAGCGGTGGCGCGCGTGCCGATGAAGCTGCCGTTAAAGCAAGCCCACCGAAATTCAGCGCCGAACCGTGCTGCAGCCTGTGCCCGGCCGCCCACGACGCGAAGAACTACACCACCCGTTACCAGCAGAACTTCACCACRCTGGTGCAGGCCCAAGGCGACTGGTTGTTCCGGACCCAGGAAGACCTGCGCACCGAATTCGACACCACGCCCGCCGGCTACAAGCGCATGAAGCAACTGCACGATGCGTTCAAGAGCAAAGGTGTGGAGCTGGTTGTCGTGTACCAGCCGACCCGTGGCCTGGTGAACCGCAACAAGCTCAACCCGGCGGAGAAAGCCAGCTACGACTTCGACAAGGCACTGAAGAACTACAAGTCCATGCTCGGTCGTTTCGCGCAGATGGGCTATGTCGTTCCGGACTTGTCGCCACTGACCAACGAGTCGTTGCCCGACACCCTGCCCGCCCACGATTTCTACTTCCGCGGCGACCAGCACTGGACGCCGTACGGTGCTCAGCGCACGGCGAAAATCGTCGCTGAGAAGGTCAGGCAATTGCCTGAATTCGCCGACATTCCCAAGCGCGAATTCGAGACCCACAAGTCGGGTCGCATGGGCAAGACCGGAACATTGCACAACATGGCCGGTCAACTCTGTGGCACCAGCTACGCGATCCAGTACATGGATCAGTTCACCACCGAGCCGAAGGGCGAAGCGGGCGATGGCGATCTGTTCGGCGAGTCCGGCAACCCGCAGATCACCCTCGTCGGTACCTCCCACAGTGGCAAGAACTACAACTTCGCCGGTTTCCTCGAAGAGGCCATCGGCGCCGACATCCTCAACGTGGCGTTCCCCGGCGGTGGCCTGGAAGGTTCGATGCTGCAGTACCTGGGCAGCGACGAATTCCAGAAGAACCCGCCGAAGATTCTCATCTGGGAATTCTCGCCGCTGTACCGCCTCGACCAGGAAACCATCTACCGCCAGATGATGGCGCTGCTGGACAACGGTTGCGAAGGCAAGGATGCGCAGATGTCCGGCAGCGCCACGCTCAAACCGGGCAAAAACGAGTTGATGGTCAACAGCAAGAACATGGACTTGCGCAACGGTAGCCACCAGCTCGACATCCGCTTCGCCGACACCTCGGTGAAAACCCTGCAAGCCACCCTCTGGTACATGAACGGTCGCCACGAGGACATCAAGATCGACAAACCGGAAACCTCCGAGACTGACGGGCGTTTCGCTTTCGAGTTGCGCACGGACGAAGACTGGGCCTCGCAGAACCTGCTGGCCGTTGAAGTCCAGGGCCCCGAAGCCGGTGCCGCGCCACAGAAAGTCGAAGCGAAAATTTGCAAACGCAACGTGTTCCCGGGCGCCGAGCAGCGTACTGCTTCGGTCGGGCAATGAGGTCTGCCATGCGCAATCCGAAATTTTCAACACTGTTGGCACCGACGCTTTTGAGCCTGGYGATGTTCGCCGGAGCCACACAAGCGGCTGCGCCACTGCGTCCACCCCAGGGCTATTTTTCACCTGTGGATAAATTCAAGACGGGCGACAAGAGCGAAGGCTGCGATGCAATGCCGACGCCGTACACCGGCTCGTTGCAATTTCGCAGCAAGTACGAAGGTTCGGACAAGGCCCGCGCGACCCTGAACGTGCAGTCGGAAAAAGCCTTTCGCGAGAGCACCGCCGACATCACCAAGATCGAGCGCGGCACCAGCAAGCGCGTGATGCAGTTCATGCGGGACGGTCGCCCGGAACAACTGGAATGCACATTGAGCTGGCTGGCGGCCTGGGCCCAGGCCGACGCGCTGATGTCCAAGGACTTCAATCACACCGGCAAGTCGATGCGCAAATGGGCATTGGGCAGCATGGCTTCGGCGTATATCCGCCTGAAGTTTTCCGACTCCCATCCCCTGGCCACCCATCAACAGGAAGCCCAGTTGATCGAAGCCTGGTTCAGCAAGATGGCCGACCAGGTGGTCAGCGACTGGGACAACCTGCCGCTCGACCAGACCAACAACCACTCGTACTGGGCAGCCTGGTCGGTGATGGCCACTTCCGTCGCCACCAACCGTCGCGACCTGTTCGACTGGGCGGTGAAGGAATACAAGGTCGGCGCCAATCAGATCGACGCCGACGGCTACCTGCCCAACGAACTCAAGCGCCAGCAACGGGCCCTGGCCTACCACAACTACGCCCTGCCGCCGCTGGCGATGATCGCCAGTTTCGCCCAGGTCAACGGTGTGGATCTGCGCCAGGAAAACAATGGCGCACTGAAACGCCTGGGTGATCGGGTGCTGTCCGGGGTTAAAGACCCGGAGCAGTTCGAGAAAAAGAACGGCAAGGACCAGGACATGACCGACCTGAAAGAGGGCATGAAATTCGCCTGGCTCGAACCGTTCTGCTCGCTCTACACCTGTACGCCGGACGTGCTGGACAAAAAGCACAAGATGCAACCGTTCAAGAACTTCCGCCTCGGCGGTGACCTGACCAAGGTCTACGACCCGGCCAATGACAAGGGCAGCAAGGGTTCCTAGGGCAAACACAAACCTTTGTAGGAGTGAGCCTGCTCGCGATGACTGAGTGTCAGGCAACACCAATGCTGAATGTCAGTCCGCTATCGCGAGCAGGCTCACTCCTACAGGTTCAGTGTCGAGTTTGAGATTTGTGAGTTAGCCCCCCAGTTTTTCCATGGGGGGTTTGGGGGGGCCGTTGGCCCTTGACTGTTGGTTCAAACAAGGAGAGACCGGGATGGTTTTTTCATCCAACGTGTTCCTGTTTTTGTTCTTGCCGATCTTCCTCGGCTTGTACTACCTGAGCGGGCAACGCTATCGCAATCTGCTGCTGCTGATTGCCAGTTACGTGTTCTACGCCTGGTGGCGCGTGGACTTCCTCGCGCTGTTCGCCGGCGTCACGCTGTGGAACTACTGGATCGGCCTGAAAGTCGGTGCCGCCGGGGTCAGGACCAAACCGGCGCAGCGCTGGCTGCTGCTCGGCGTGGCCGTCGACCTGTGCATCCTCGGCTACTTCAAGTACGCCAACTTCGGCGTCGACAGCATCAACGCGATGATGACGTCGGTGGGTCTTTCGCCCTTCATCCTGACCCACGTGCTGTTGCCGATCGGCATCTCGTTCTACATTTTCGAGTCCATCAGCTACATCATCGACGTCTACCGTGGTGATACCCCGGCGACCCGCAACCTGATCGACTTCGCGGCATTCGTGGCGATTTTCCCGCACTTGATCGCCGGCCCCGTGTTGCGTTTCCGCGACCTGGCCGACCAGTTCAATAACCGCACCCACACCCTCGACAAGTTCTCCGAGGGCTGCACGCGGTTCATGCAGGGTTTCATCAAGAAAGTCTTCATCGCCGATACTCTGGCGGTGGTGGCCGACCACTGCTTCGCCCTGCAAAACCCGACCACGGGCGATGCCTGGCTCGGCGCACTGGCGTACACCGCGCAGCTGTATTTCGACTTCTCCGGTTACAGCGACATGGCCATCGGCCTGGGCCTGATGATGGGTTTTCGCTTCATGGAAAACTTCAAGCAGCCTTACGTCAGCCAGTCGATCACCGAGTTCTGGCGGCGCTGGCACATCAGCCTGTCGACCTGGCTGCGTGACTACCTGTACATCACCCTCGGCGGTAACCGCAAAGGCACGCTGATGACCTATCGCAACCTGTTCCTGACCATGCTGCTCGGCGGTCTGTGGCACGGCGCGAACATCACCTACATCGTCTGGGGTGCGTGGCACGGCATGTGGCTGGCGATTGAAAAAGCCATCGGCCTGAACACCTCGCCACGCAGCTTCAACCCGATCCGCTGGGTGATGACCTTCCTGCTGGTGGTGATGGGCTGGGTGATCTTCCGCGCGGAAAACCTGCACGTCGCCGGGCGCATGTACGGCGCGATGTTCAGCTTCGGCGACTGGTCGCTGTCGGAACTCAACCAGGCCAGCCTCACCGGCCTGCAAGTGGCAACCCTGATCGTGGCTTACGTGACCCTGGCGTTCTTCGGCCTGCGCGACTTCTACACCAATCAGCCACCGGCCAAGACCAAGCCTGCAGTGAACGTCGACGCCGACGGCCCGGCCGCTGCGACACCGGGAACGATCAAGGCCGTGCCTGGGGATAACCCGGCGAACATCCACCAGCCTGGCTACACCGTCGGCGTCGAAGCCCAGGTGCAACCGGCCTACCGGACCGCTGACTGGTCGCGCTACGTGATGCGTGCGCTGGTGCTGCTGCTGTTCATCGCCTCGATTCTCAAACTCTCGGCGCAAAGCTTCTCGCCGTTCCTTTACTTCCAGTTCTGAGGGATCTGACCATGACCCGCTCATTACGCATTTTCTACATCGCGCTGTTCCTGGTGACCCTGCTGGTGCTGGGTCTGTGGTCGGTGCGCAGCTTCTTCGGCTTCAGCACCAACGCCGATGCGACGGTGCTCAACGGTCGCTGGACCAAGGCCGTGGAAACCCACTACGACGATGAGTTCCCGATCAAGCGCCTGGGCACCAATCTCTGGGCCGCGCTGGATTTCAAACTGTTCAACGAAGGTCGTCCGGGCGTGGTGCTCGGTCGCGACCAGTGGTTGTACAGCGATGAAGAATTCCACCCGGTGGTCAACGAAGAGTTGAACCTGCAAGGCAACTACGCGCTGGTCGAAGGCGTGCGCCAGACCCTGAAAGAGAAAGGCGTGCAACTGGTGATGGCGGTGGTGCCGGCCAAGGTGCGCCTGTACCCGGAACACCTCGGTGAGGTGAAACCGGCGAGCATCCACGCCAACCTCTACAAGGACTTCCACCAGCGCCTGGCCGCCGACCGGATTCCGGCCCCTGACCTGCTCGGCCCGCTGCAACAGGCCAAACAGGATGGCCAGCAAGTGTTCCTGCGCACCGACACCCACTGGACCCCGCAAGGCGCCGAGATCGCCGCCATCCGTCTGGCCAAGACCATTGCCGACAAGTACCCGCTGAGCGGCGAGCCGCAGCGCTTCGTCACAGAACCTGCGGAGACCATCACCCACAAGGGCGACCTGCGCCTGTTCCTGCCACTGGACCCGCTATTCGAAAACCTGATGCCCAAGGCAGAACCCTTGCAGAAGCGCAATACGGTCGCAGCTGAAGATCAGCCCGCCGGCGACGACGCGCTGTTCGCCAACAACGAAGTGCCGGTGGCTCTGATCGGCACCAGCTACAGCGCCAATCCCAACTGGAACTTCGTCGGTGCACTCAAGCAAGCGCTGAACAGCGACGTGGTCAATTACGCCGAAGACGGCCACGGCCCGATTCTGCCGATGCTCAGCTACCTGAAAAGCGATGCCTTCAAGAACAGCCCGCCACAGGTGCTGATCTGGGAGTTCCCTGAACGATATCTGCCCGTGAACAACGAAATCGGCGACGCCGACCCGCAGTGGGTCGCAGAGCTTAAACAAGCCGGCGCCCGCCAACAAAACGTAGCCAACATCAACAAATCCGAGACGCCCGACCGGGCGCAAAACTGAAAGAGAGGTACACCATGACTTTCACTACAACTCCTCGTCGTCTCGCTAAAAGCTTTGCCCTGGTTGCCGGCCTCAGCGTGCTGTCGGTACAGGCTTTCGCCGGTGGCGACGCCGCCCTGTACGGCCCGACCGCGCCGAAAGGCTCGACCTTCGTGCGCATCTACAACGCCAGCAACGCCGAAGTCAGCGCCACCGTCGGCAGCACCAGCCTGAGCGACGTCGCGCCGCTATCGAGCAGTGACTTCAGCTTCATGCCGGGCGGCGACTACAGCGCCAAGGTCGGTAGCCAGAGCCTGCCGGTGAAACTGGCCGGCGACCACTATTACACCCTGGTCAACAACGCCAGCGGCGCACCGCAACTGATCGAGGAGCCGCCGTTCAAGAACAAGCAGAAGTCCCTGGTACGCGTGCAAAACCTCAGCGACAAGGCGCTGACCCTGAAGACCGCCGATGGCAAGACCGACGTGGTCCCGAACGTTGCGCCCAAGGGTCGCGGCGAGCGTGAAATCAACCCGGTGAAGGTCAGCCTGGCCTTGTACGACGGCACCACCAAAGTCGGTGACGTGAAACCGGTCGCCCTGGAACGCGGTGAAGCTGCGGTGCTGTACGTCACCGGCAGCGGCAGCAGCCTGTCGCCGGTCTGGGTGAAACGCCCGGTGTCGACGCGCTAACAAATTATCCGGACTGGCACATGTCCCCCCTGTAGGAGCGAGCCTGCTCGCGAAAAACGTCAGGGCAACGCGTTTAGCCAGACAGAACGCGTTTTCGTTGACGTCCATCGCGAGCAGGCTCGCTCCTACAGAGGACCGCCGCGCCAGCCCGGACACGAGACAAAAACAAGAGTGAAACGACAGAACGCAGTAGCTCTAACCAATCGATATTCAAGGAGTAACAACATGATTCCGGTGATCTTGTCAGGTGGTAGCGGCTCACGTCTTTGGCCGCTTTCCCGCAAACAATTCCCCAAGCAGTTCCTGGCCCTGACCGGCGAACACACCCTGTTCCAGCAAACCCTGGAACGCCTGGTGTTCGAAGGCATGGACACGCCAATCGTGGTCTGCAACAAGGACCACCGTTTCATCGTCAACGAGCAGTTGGCCGCGCGCAAACTCGAAACCCAGCGCATCCTGATGGAGCCGTTCGGGCGCAACACCGCGCCAGCCGTGGCCCTGACCGCGATGATGCTGGTCAGCGAAGGTCGCGACGAGCTGATGCTGGTGCTGCCGGCCGACCACGTGCTGGAAGACCAGAAAGCCCTGCAGCGTGCACTGGCCCTGGCCACCGTCGCCGCCGAAAACGGTGAAATGGTGCTGTTCGGCGTGCCGGCCACCAAGCCGGAAACCGGTTATGGCTACATCAAGTCGACCAACGACTCGCTGCTGCCTGAAGGTGTCAGCCGCGTCTCGCACTTCGTCGAAAAACCTGACGTGAAGCGCGCCACCGAGTTCGTCCAGTCCGGCGGTTACTTCTGGAACAGCGGCATGTTCCTGTTCCGCGCCAGCCGCTTCCTCGAAGAGTTGAAGAAGCACGATCCGGACATCTACGACACCTGCCTGCTGACCCTGGAACGCAGCCAGCAGGATGCCGACACCATCACCTTCGACGAAGCCACCTTCGCCTGCTGCCCGGACAACTCCATCGACTACTCGGTGATGGAAAAAACCCAACGCGCCTGCGTCGTGCCATTGACCGCTGGCTGGAGCGATGTCGGTTGCTGGTCGTCGCTGTGGGAAGTCAATAAAAAAGACGCCAACGGCAACGTCACCAAAGGCGACGTGGTGATCCAGGACAGCAAAAACTGCATGATCCACGGCAACGGCAAACTGGTGTCGGTGATCGGCCTGGAAAACATCGTCGTGGTCGAAACCAAGGACGCCATGATGATCGCCCACAAGGACAAGGTCCAAGGCGTGAAGCAGATGGTCAACACCCTCAACGAACAGGGCCGCAGCGAAACCCAGAACCACTGCGAGGTCTACCGTCCGTGGGGCTCCTATGACTCGGTGGACATGGGCGGGCGCTTCCAGGTCAAGCACATCTCGGTCAAACCGGGCGCTTGCCTGTCGCTGCAGATGCACCACCACCGCGCCGAACACTGGATCGTGGTCAGCGGCACCGCCGAAGTGACCTGTGACGAGAACGTGTTCCTGCTGACCGAGAACCAGTCGACCTATATTCCGATTGCTTCGGTTCACCGTTTGCGCAACCCGGGCAAGATCCCGTTGGAGATCATCGAGGTTCAATCCGGCAGCTACCTGGGCGAGGACGATATCGAGCGGTTTGAAGATATCTACGGGCGCTCGACGCCGGTTGAGCGTGGCGTGGCGGTGAAAACCATCGCGCAGTAACACTCAGTAAAACAAGAAGCCCTCGTCCAGCCTGCTGCGTCCCTATCCGCAGCAGGCTGGGCGGGGGCTTTTTTTGCACTGGGTTTTGTATTGCCTTGCCTGACCTCATCGCGAGCAAGCTCGCTCCCACAGTGGACTGAGGCGAACACAAATTCTGTGATCAACCACAAAACCCTGTGGGAGCGAGCTTGCTCGCGATGAGGTCAGGCAAGGCAATACAAAACCCAGTGCAAAAAAAGCCCCCGCCCAGCCTGCTGCGGATAGGGACGCAGCAGGCTGGACGAGGGCTTCTTGTTTAACTGAGTGTTACT
>NZ_JBGCUL010000113.1:0-9282 GCF_054177685.1 Pseudomonas sp. P5_A2_2 | reverse complement strand
CTGCCGTCATGGCCCACGAACTTTATACCCGTACCAATCAGAAGATTTACTTCGCCGGCTTGTCGCTGGAAGCACTGGCTCGCACTGAAGAGGGGCGGGCGATGAATTCGCTGGCGCTGATCCAGGCGGGACGCGAATCCGCGCTGTTTCACCTGTACGGCGCGCTGTTGGGGCTGTGTCACGAAATCGCCGGTTACTATCGCTTGCCTCAGGCCAATGCGCCCCGTGCAGAGTTATTGCTGACTCGCGAGGTGCTGGATGCCATCGCCATTCCGGAAATGGCTGAGCTGGTCGAGCTGGCCAATAACCCGGAGACCTGGCTGGCCAAACTCCTGGCCGCCCATGCTGCGCTGTTTCAACCGCCGCGCGCGCCGCACAAGCCGAAAGGGGACGTGACCCAGCCACTGATCCAGGCTGTCAATCTGGATGAAGAGGATGCGCCGGAGGAGCTGAGCCGGGAGGAGCTGGAGAGTTGGCGTCAGAACCTGAAAGCATTGGCGATCCGGTTTCGTGAAGGGTTGAACGAGTGCTGACGCACACATTTGGGTAATGACATCTGGTCAAGATCTCAAGCGAACCCCGAACGATGCCTATATAATCCCCGCCTTTCGTGGAGAACAGTCCTTTATGCCAACGTCCTTTCTAGAAATTGTCGAGTTACCAGACGGCCGTATCGAGCTGCGCAGGGCCGAGGACGAGGGTTCTCTGGTTACTTTGGATTTCTCCGAGGACGCCAAAGCGTTCCTGCAAGGACAGTACGTGGAAGTCGCCAAGGCGATGTTGAGCGTCGGTGTACAGATGGCCGGTCGCCTGGTTGAAGGCGAATTCGACAAGGACGAGGGGTCGCGGGTGCTTCATTGATCCCCGCCTGTCGTTTTTCTTGATGTCGCTATTCATTGGCTTCTCTGTCCCTGGAGAAGCCTCGCGCGGTGAAGCTCGCACCCTGTCTGTCAGTTAGCCCAAACGAATATTCAGGCTCTGAGCGTCCCCGGTGCGGGCGGCGCTGATCAGTTGTTGCCGCGATTGCGGGCTCAACGGGTTGATCCAGCTGACCACCGTGTGGCTGCGACCCAGGCGCAGCGCTTCGCAGGTCAGTTGCTGCGCGCTCTGGGTACCCCGCGGTTGCAGCAACAGAATKCGCTCGCGGTTGAGGCCGGCATCTCGCAGCCAGGCTTGAGTCAGGCTGGCGGGTGGCGCGATCAGTGTCAGCCAGCGTGCATCCTGATCCTGGCTCAATTCCCTGAGGATCGGTGCCAGCAGGCTCAGGCAGTTCCCGGCTGCACCACGCAGTGACAGCTCGCTGAAAACGTCAGGTTCGGCGCTCCAGGGGGACTCGACTACGTCTTTCAGAATCGGCGCCAATGGCTGTGCCATGAACGCTTCGAACAACGGCAGTTGGGTTTGCTGTGGTGATGTCTGTGGGAACTGCATGGTGCCTCCTTTAGCGGCGAATGACGCCGACACTCAAGCCTTCGATCACCAGTTCCTGGTCTTGAAGGTTCACTTCAATCGGGGCGAACTCGGGGTTCTCGGCGATCAGCCAGACTTTGCTGCCGTCACGCTTGAAGCGCTTGACGGTCACTTCGTCGCCGATTCGCGCCACCACGATCTGGCCGTTACGGGCTTCGCGGGTGGTGTGGACCGCCAGCAGGTCGCCGTCGAAAATGCCGATATCCTTCATGCTCATCCCATGGACGCGCAGCAGGTAGTCGGCGCGCGGATGGAAGAAGGCGGGGTTGATGTTGCAGGACTCTTCGATGTGTTGTTGCGCAAGAATCGGGGCGCCGGCTGCGACCCGGCCAATGATCGGCAGGGTGGAATCGTCGGCCTTGGCTTCGAAGCCGGGGATGCGAATGCCGCGGGAGGCGCCAGGCGTCATCTCGATTGCACCCTTGCGAGCCAGGGCCTTGAGGTGTTCTTCCGCCGCATTGGGTGATTTGAAACCCAGTTCCTGAGCGATTTCCGCACGGGTTGGCGGGTAGCCGTTGTCTTCCAGGCAGCGTTTGATGAAGGCCAGAATCTCGGCTTGGCGTGGCGTCAGCTTTAGCATATTGATCGCTCTGTTTTTTTATACAGTGACTGGGATTATATACAGTGAGGCGGTCTTGGCAATGCTCCTTTTTTTAGCGGCCGCCGGACGGTCAATCAGTCAGTGGATTGAAGCTTCGCCGTTGTGTGGTTAAATGTCTGACCGACCATTCCCGAAACGAACTGCCAGGCTTGACAAGGCGCAGGCTGAAACGTATGTTTCAAACAAGTGTTTGTCAGGCGGAGTAGCCATGGCCCAGTCGGAAACCGTTGAACGCATTCTCGATGCTGCCGAGCAGTTGTTCGCGGAAAAAGGTTTCGCCGAAACCTCGTTGCGCCTGATCACCAGCAAGGCCGGTGTCAACCTGGCGGCGGTGAACTATCACTTCGGTTCGAAGAAGGCGTTGATTCAGGCGGTTTTCTCGCGGTTCCTCGGGCCGTTCTGTATCAGTCTCGATAAAGAGCTGGAGCGGCGTCAGGCCAAACCTGAAATCAGGCCGACACTCGAAGAGTTGCTGGAAATCCTCGTCGAGCAGGCACTGGTGGTGCAGCCGCGCAGTGGCAACGACCTGTCTATCTTCATGCGTTTGCTGGGACTGGCGTTCAGTCAGAGCCAGGGGCACTTGCGTCGTTATCTGGAAGACATGTACGGCAAGGTGTTCCGCCGCTACATGATACTGGTCAACGAAGCGGCGCCGCGTATTCCGCCCATCGAGCTGTTCTGGCGCGTGCACTTCATGCTCGGTGCTGCGGCGTTCAGCATGTCCGGTATCAAGGCCTTGCGCGCGATTGCCGAAACCGACTTCGGCGTGAATACCTCGATCGAGCAGGTCATGCGCCTGATGGTGCCATTCCTGGCCGCCGGCATGCGTGCCGAATCCGGTGTGACTGACGCGGCCATGGCCACTGCCCAGTTGCGTCCACGCAGCAAATCGACGCCGGTTGCCGCCAAGGTATAACCGCGCATGGGTGGGCGCGGCAGCTGACATCCGCTAAGCTAGCCGCCCATGCCGACTCTCGTTCTGAACCCGTTCCTCATTGAACTCGCCAATCTGCCGGGCCATGCCCTTGGCGGCGAATTCGTGTGGGCCGGGTTTTCTGTTATCAAGGAATTCTTATGACTGCTGGCTTGCAAGGCTCGTTGATGGTGGACGTCGCCGGTACCTGGCTGACGGCTGAAGATCGCCAATTGTTGCGCCAGCCCGAAGTGGGTGGCCTGATCATCTTTGCCCGCAACATCGAGCATCCACGCCAGGTGCGTGAATTGAGTGCGGCGATCCGCGCCGTCCGTCCCGACTTGTTGCTGGCTGTGGACCAGGAGGGCGGCCGCGTGCAGCGCCTGCGCCAGGGTTTCGTGCGCTTGCCCGCCATGCGCGCCATCGCCGACAACCCGAACGCCGAATACCTGGCCGAGCAGTGCGGCTGGATCATGGCGACCGAAGTGCTGGCTGTCGGCCTGGACCTGAGCTTCGCCCCGGTGCTGGACCTGGATTACCAGCGCAGTGCCGTTGTCKGCACCCGTTYGTTCGAAGGTGATCCCGAGCGCGCTGCCTTGCTCGCGGGTGCATTCATCCGCGGCATGAGCAGCGCAGGCATGGCCGCCACCGGCAAGCACTTCCCCGGCCACGGCTGGGCCGAGGCTGATTCCCACGTCGCGATCCCGAATGATGAGCGCAGCCTCGACGAGATCCGCGCCAATGACCTGGTGCCGTTTGCCAAGCTGAGCAAGCAACTGGCCGCCGTCATGCCGGCCCACGTTATTTATCCACAAGTCGATTCTCAACCCGCAGGTTTCTCCCGCCGCTGGTTGCAGGACATCCTGCGCGGCGAGTTGCAGTTCGATGGCGTGATCTTCAGTGACGACTTGTCCATGGCGGGCGCCCACGTGGTCGGCGATGCCGCCAGTCGAATTGAAGCTGCGCTGACTGCCGGTTGCGACATGGGCCTGGTGTGCAACGACCGTGCGGCTGCCGAGCTCGCCCTGAGCGCTGCCCAGCGTCTGAAGGTCAAGCCTTCCGAGCGCATTGCACGGATGCGCGGCCAGTCGTTCGCCAACACCGAATACCGTCAGGACCCGCGCTGGCTGGCTGCTGTCGGCGCGCTCAAAGAAGCTCAATTGATTGATTAAGGACTGTTCGTTATGACGGTTTACGCGATTATCGGTGGCACTGGCCTGACTCAACTCGAAGGCCTGAGCATTCGCCAGTCACTGACAGTGGACACGCCTTATGGCGCACCTTCGGCCGACGTTCAGATCGGCGAGTATGCTGGCAAGGAAGTGCTTTTCCTCGCGCGTCACGGTCATCCCCATCGTTTTCCGCCGCATCAGGTCAACTACCGCGCCAACCTCTGGGCGCTGAAGCAGGCCGGTGCGCAAGCCATTCTGGCGGTAAACGCCGTGGGCGGTATCCATGCAGCCATGGGCACCGGGCATTTCTGCGTGCCGCATCAGTTGATCGACTACACCAGCGGTCGTGAGCACACCTACTTTGCCGATGACCTGGAACACGTCACCCATATCGACTTCAGCTACCCCTACAGCGAACCGTTGCGCCAGCAACTGATTGCGGCATTGGCGGCGGAAGGTGTGGGCTACAGCAGTCATGGCGTGTATGCCTGTACTCAAGGGCCGCGCCTGGAGACAGTGGCTGAAATCGCCCGGCTGGAGCGCGATGGCTGCGACATCGTCGGCATGACCGGTATGCCGGAGGCCGCCCTGGCCCGGGAACTGGAACTGGATTACGCCTGTCTGGCGCTGGTGGTGAACCCGGCGGCGGGCAAGTCGACGGCGGTAATTACCATGGCCGAGATCGAGCAGGCATTGCATGACGGCATGGGCAAGGTGAAATCGACGCTGGCGCGGGTGCTCAAGGGCTGAGTCCCGCTTGGTACCGAGTTGACTTCATCGCGAGCAAGCTCGCTCCCACAGGTTCAGTGGCGTTCGCAAAAAATGTGTTCGACGCTATTACTGTGGGAGGTGAAGTCGACGCTGGCGCGGGTGCTCAAGGGCTGAGTCCCACTTGATACCGAGTTGACTTCATCGCGAGCAAGCTCGCTCCCACAGGGTCCGCGTCGAACACAACTTTTGCGGACACCATAGAACCTGTGGGAGCGAGCTTGCTCGCGATGGCGGACTTAAAAACGCCGAAGATCTCAACGCTTTTCGAGGTTTTCCGGCAGCGGCGCAAACAGCGCCTCGATATCATCGTTCTGCAGTTTCCAGTCCCCGGCCTTGCGCCCGTCCAGCACGCCGGCCGCGAGGTCGGACTTTTCCTTTTGCAGGTGCTGAATCTTTTCTTCCACGGTGCCGCGCGCAATCAGTTTGTAAACGAACACCGGCTTCTCCTGGCCGATGCGATATGCCCGGTCAGTCGCCTGGTTTTCCGTCGCCGGGTTCCACCACGGGTCATAATGAATCACCGTGTCCGCTTCGGTCAGGTTCAGGCCAACGCCACCGGCCTTCAGGCTGATCAGAAATATCTGACGTTTGCCRCTCTGGAATTCCTTCACCGGCGTGCGGCGGTCGCGGGTCTGGCCGGTCAGCAGGGCGTAGGCCACGCCGCGTTTGTTCAGTTCGTCCTCGATCAGCGACAGCATTGAAGTGAACTGCGAGAACAGCAGGATCCGCCGACCTTCCTCGAACAGTTCTTCGAGCATTTCCATCAGGCTGTCGAGCTTGCCTGACGTGCTGCCACGGGTTGGCAGGGTCGCCTCGTTGACCAGGCGCAAATCGCAGCACACCTGACGCAGCTTGAGCAGGGCTTCGAGAATGATGATCTGGCTGCGGGCCACGCCTTTGCGGGTGATCTCGTCGCGGACTTTCTTGTCCATGGCCAGGCGCATGGTTTCGTATACATCGCGTTGGGCCTCGTTGAGCTCGACCCAGTGGATGATCTCGGTCTTCGGCGGCAACTCGGTGGCCACCTGCTCCTTGGTGCGGCGCAGCAGGAAAGGTTTGATCCGGCCGTTAAGGTGCTGAAGCCTGACCTCGCTGGCGCGCTTTTCAATCGGCACGCGGTAATCGCGGTTGAAGCTTTTGACGTCGCCCAGCCAGCCGGGCAAGAGGAAGTGAAACAGCGACCAGAGCTCACCGAGATGGTTTTCCAGCGGTGTGCCGCTCAGGCACAGGCGCTGCCGGGCGTTCAGTTCGCGGGCGGCGTGGGCTGCCTTGCTGCCGGGGTTCTTGATGTATTGCGCTTCGTCCAGCACCAGTATGTGCAAGGGCTGCGCCGCCAGGCGTTCGACATCCTTGGGCAGCAGTGCATAGGTGGTCAGGATCAGATCGTAGTCGGCCAGCTTGTCGAAGTGCTTTTTGCGGCTGGCACCGTACAGCGCCAGCACTTTGAGCTGCGGCGTAAAGTGCGCCGCTTCGTCGAGCCAGTTGGGGATCAGGCTGGTCGGCATCACGACCATGCACGGCCGGTCGAGGAGGCCGGCGTTTTTCTCGCTCAGCACGTGCGCCAGTGTCTGCAGGGTTTTGCCCAGGCCCATATCGTCCGCGAGAATTCCACCCACTTCCAGTTGTCGCAGCGATTGCATCCAGCTCAAGCCCTCAAGCTGATACGGGCGCAGAGTCGCATTCAAACCTTCCGGGGCCGCGGCAGTGTGGTCCTTGATGTCGCGCAGGCGCTGGGCAAAGGTGCGGATCTGTTCGCCACCCTCCCACAGTAGTGGCATGTCTTCCAGCGGGTTCAGGCGCGTGGCATCGGCCTTGCTCAGGCGCAGCGTGGTGTCGCCGGGCTCCTGCAGGTAGAACTCGCCGAGGGTGGCCAGCACCGGCTTCAAGCGGCCGAAGGGCAGGGCGACTTGCAGTGGGCCGTGCTCGGAGTTCGGGCGATTGGGGATGTTGACCAGGATCAACTCGTCGTCGCGTCGTCGGGCAAGGCGTTCCGGGTTGAGGATTTCGGTGTGGGAGCGCATCAGGTTGAGCAGGATCGGCAACAGGCTCAGGCGTTCGCCGTTGACGATGATCCCCAGTTCCAGGTCGAACCAGTCGCGCTCCGGTGCCTGTTCGACCGTGGCGTACCAGTCGTCTACCGCCGTCAGGTCGAAACCGAAGTCCTCGTCGATCTGCAATTCCCAGCCCTGGGAGCGCAACTTCGGCAGTTCATTGAGGGTAAAGGTCAGCCAGGCGCTGTCATTGACCATCTCGAACAGCTCGCCGGCACTTTCCGGCAGGGCCTTGCTTTGCCGGGTGGCAACTTTGAAACCGAGGATTCGCAACTGTTCCCGGTAGGACTGTTCCACTTCCGGGTGGCGTTTTATCCGCAGCGTCTGGGTTTCCTGACGAATCAGGATGTCGGAGTTTCTCTGTCCGCAAACGTACTCGTCCAGGTAACTGAAAGACAGCGCCGCGCGGTGCTGAATGTACCGCTGCATTCGGCCATTGCGCGGTTCGAATGCGCTGAACTCGATGCTGGCCAGCCACAGGCGCGGTAACGGTTGCACATTGTCCACCAGCACTTGCGGCGGGGCTTTCGGGCTGCGGTTTTCCAGGACTGCCTGGAGTTTTTCCAGAAGTTCGGCGTCTTTGGCGGCAGCGGGGTAGTCGAGGGTTTCCTGCACTTGCAGGAGCACCGCTGCGCAATGTTTGCAGTTGTTGTGGACCGGGCACGAGCAGGTGGCGTCGACCATCAGCAGCGTGCCCTTGGCTGACTCGCGCAGGCGAATGGTCTGGCGGTAAACGTTACTGCCTGAGCCTTCGCAAGCGGCGATGATCGTGGCGTCGCCGACCTCGACGATTCTGACACGATTCTCCAGCGCATAACGGCGGCCACGCTCCAGGCTCTGTTCCTTGAATCGGCTGACCCAGGACGGTGCCAGGGGTTTGCTCAGGGCCGCAGACATGGGAATCAGTCCGGAATTTCATCGGGGACTGGCCGAGGGGCGGGAGCGGTCAGCGAGGTGATCTTGATCAGCAGGCCGAGGTGGCCGTTATCGAGGAAGTTCAACTGGCCGTTCTTGGTGTGGCTTTCCTGTTTCAAGCGCTCGCTGGCGGTCACCATGCCATTGGCATCGATCTGATTGACCCAGAAATCGGCGTCGACGTCGGTAAAGCGTCCCAGCGTCATGTTCAGCGTGCCCTCGATCGGGAACTGACCATATTGTTCCTTGCCGTCGCTGATCGCCACTTTGCTGGCGTTTTCGCCGAGAGTCTGTTGCCAGGCCTTGTGCAGCAACACCGTGTAGTCGGCGCTGCTGGTGAGTTTTTCCACCTCGCCATTCAGGCTTGGCGTACGCAAGCTGTCGGGGCCCACGGGTTGGGCGCCAGCGGCCCAGTCTTCCGGTGCGGCGCGGCTGACAATCGCCGGCACGGCGTTTTGACGGACCAGAATCATTTCGACCTGATACAGGTCATCGGCAAATGCCGTGGGTGCGACCAGCGCTGGAATTAGCAGGGTCAGCAAGGTCAGTGAGCGAAACAGGCGCATGCGGCGTCCTTCAAGCAGTTTTCGGAACGAGGCGCTCGAACAGCGCCTCTACAGTATTAAAGCGCTCTTCCGGGCGCTCCATCGGAACCATGAACTTGAACATCGTGGCGCCTTCGAATTTGTAGCGTTTTGGCTGGCCCTGGATCAGCTTGATCAGGGTCAGCGGGTCGACCGGCGTCTGTGCGGCGAACTCGACGCGACCGCCTTGCGGGCCGCCATCGACTTTCTTGATGCCCAGTAGCTCGGCCTGCAATTTCAATGCAGTGATGCGGATCAGGTTCTTGGTCGGTTCCGGTAACAGACCGAAACGATCGATCATCTCCACCTGCAAATCCTTGAGGCCGTCCTCATCGGTGGCCGAGGCAATGCGCTTGTAGAGAATCAGGCGGGCGTGGACATCCGGCAGGTAGTCCTCGGGAATCAACGCCGGAACCCGCAGGTTGACCTCCGGACCGCCGCCGAGCGGTTGGTCGAGGTTCGGCTGCTCGCCCTTGCGGATCGACTTCACTGCGCGCTCGAGCATTTCCATGTACAGCGTGAAGCCGACCGCCTGGATCTGCCCGCTCTGGCCGTCGCCGAGCAGTTCGCCGGCGCCACGGATTTCCAGGTCGTTGGTGGCGAGCACGAAGCCCGCGCCGAGGTCCTGGGTGTTGGCGATCGCTTCCAGGCGCTTTTCCGCGTCCGGGGTAATTTGCTGGCGCGGTGGCGTCAGCAGGTAGGCGTACGCCTGGTGGTGGCTGCGTCCGACCCGGCCGCGCAACTGGTGCAATTGTGCCAGGCCGAACTTGTCGGCGCGCTCGATGATGATGGTGTTGGCGCTCGG
>NZ_JBGCUL010000112.1:0-9282 GCF_054177685.1 Pseudomonas sp. P5_A2_2 | reverse complement strand
GATGGCACCCTGACCGACCCACGCGAGGGTATCACCCGTTCGATCCAGTTCGCCCTGGGCAAACTGGGTATCGATGAGCCGGACCTGGCCAAACTCGAACACTTCATCGGCCCGCCGCTGTTGCAGGCGTTCATGCAGTTCTACGACTTCGACGAAGCCAAGGCGTGGGAGGCGGTGAATTTCTACCGTGAGCGCTTCAAGGTCACCGGCCTCTACGAAAACCGGGTGTTCGATGGTGTCACGCCGCTGCTGGAAACCCTGAGCGGACAAGGCCGGCAACTGTACATCGCAACCTCGAAACCGTGGGTGTTCGCCCGGGAAATCGCCCGGCATTTCGATTTTGCCAAACACTTCAAGGTGATTTACGGCAGCGAACTGGATGGCACCCGGACCAACAAGATCGAGCTGATTGCTCACCTGATGGCCGAAGAAAACCTGGACCCGGCCAGCACCCTGATGATCGGCGACCGTAAGCACGACCTGATCGGCGCACGCAGCAATGGCCTGGACGCGGCGGCGGTGGGTTACGGGTTCGGCAGCCACGAAGAATTGAGCGCCGAGGCTCCGGCGTATCACTTTGAAACGCTGGAAGAGATGCATCAGGCGTTTTTGCAGCGCTGATACGGCTTTACCCCTGTGGGAGCGAGCTTGCTCGCGATGGCGGTCGCACATTCAAAATAAATATGTCTGACATACCGCTATCGCGAGCAAGCTCGCTCCCACAGGGGGCTGCGCAGGCTTTCAAGGCCTGGGCGGCGGGGCGAGTTTCTGTCCTTGCTCGACTGCCCAATTCACCACCTGCGCGGTCAACTGATCGTTCGCCTGACCGAACCCGACCACCACCGCCGGAACCTGCACATTGCTCAAAGGCTGGCGCACTTCGAAGCGGCGGCTGGCAAGGATGCGCTGGTCGTAGCTGCGCACCAGCAACGCATCCAGACGCACGACCACGCTGGCATTCGTGCCCTGGTATTCAGTCTGGAACGCCTGCAGGCTGCCGCCCAATTCAAGATCGGTCTGGAAAATGCTGTCATCGGTGCTCAACAGCGGCACCCGCCCGTCATGCTGAAAACCTTCCAGCATGCGATTGCGCAACAGCACCGGCGCCGGGTCGCTCCAGCGTGAACCCTTGTAATGGCTGATCACATCGCCCTGGGGAATCACTGCAATGTTCGGACTGTTCAGCGCTTCGCTGGACTGGAATTTGGTCACGCGCAGCGACCAGCGCTGCGGTGTGCCAGGGCTGGTCGATGCACTCTGGGCCGAAGGCAATCGATAGACCTCGAAAGGCTCGGGCTTGGGCAGGATCGAGCACGAACTGATCAGCGTGAAGCCAGCGAGGAGGACAATCCGAATCAGCTTCATGGCGTGAATTCCTTGGTCTTTTCACTGCCCAGCAGGTAACCGCTGGGGTTGGCTTCCAGGCGTGTGGTAATGGTGCGCAACGAACTCAGGGTTTCGCGCATCTCACGCACGGCGGGGCCCAGGCCATTGAGGCCCTGCATGCCGCTGTTGAGCGAATCCTGATTGGCGGTGATCAGTTTGTTGAGGGTGGCACTGCTCTCCTGCAGCGACTTCATCGCCTGCTCGGCGCTGCCCAGCGCCTCCTTGCCATGCTCGTTGAGCAGCCCATTGGCATTGCGCATCAGCGCCGTGGTCTGCTCCAGCATGTTGTTGGCCTGCTTGCCGACCGAGGCCAGTTGCTGCATGGCCTGGCGAATATCGCCGCGCTGCTCGGCAATGGTCCCGGTGGTTTGCTCCAGGTGCTCCAGGGTGTTGCTGATGCGCTCGATGTTTTCCGTGGAGAACATCAGGTTGGCGTTATGCATCAGCGTGGTCACCCCGGCCATCAGGTCCTCGCTGTCATTGAGCAGGCGGGCGATGGGCGAGGGCAAGGCGATAATGGTCGGCAAGTTGCCGTCCTTGCCCCTGAGCGTCGGGCTCTGAGGCGTGCCGCCACTGAGCTGGATGATCGAGGTCCCGGTGACCCCGGTCAGGGCCAGCTTGGCATTGGTGTCTTCCTTGACCGGGGTATCGCCGGCCAGGCGAATTCGCGCCAGTACCCGGCGCGGGTCTTTCGGGTCCAGGCGCAGCGAGATCACGTCGCCGACCTTGATCCCGCTGTACTGCACCGAACYGCCCTTGGACAAACCGCTGACCGCCTCGTTGAAGACGACCTCGTAGTCCTTGAACTCGGTGTCGACACTGGACTTGGCCAGCCACAGGCCGAATAGCAGCGCGGCCGTCACCACAATCACGGTGAACAGGCCGATCAATACATGATGGGCTCGGGTTTCCATGTCAGACCTCGTTGAGCTGTTGGGCGGCCGTCAATGCCGCGCGGCCGCGAGGGCCATGGAAGTATTCGTGAATCCACGCATCGTTGGTTTCCGAGACCTTGTCGATGGCGTCCGCCACCAGCACTTTTTTCTGCGCCAGCACCGCCACCCGGTCAGTGATGGTGTAGAGCGTGTCAAGGTCGTGGGTCACCAGAAAGACACTCAGGCCCAGGGCATCGCGCAGGGTCAGGATCAATTGGTCGAACGCGGCGGCGCCAATCGGATCGAGACCGGCGGTGGGCTCGTCGAGAAACAGGATGTCCGGGTCCAGCGCCAACGCCCGGGCCAGCGCGGCACGCTTGATCATGCCGCCGGACAGCGACGCGGGGTATTTCTCTGCCGCCGACAGCGGCAACCCGGCCAGGGCCATTTTCACCGCTGCCAGGTGCTCGGCGTCATTGCGGCTCAAGCCGGCGTGTTCGATCAGCGGCAGGGCGACGTTCTCGGTCACTGTCAGCGAGGAAAACAGCGCGCCCTTCTGGAACAGCACGCCAAAGCGTCGTTCCACCAGCGAGCGTTCGTGTTCGGACAAGGTTGGCAGGTTCTTGCCGAAGACTTTCACCACGCCTTCGCTGGGCTGGCGCAACCCGACAATGCTGCGCAGCAGCACCGATTTGCCACTGCCGGAGCCGCCGACCACAGCGAGTATCTCGCCCTTGTACAAGTCCAGGTCGAGGTTCTCGTGCACGCTCTGGCTTCCAAAGCGGTTGCACAGCCCACGGACTTCAATCACCGCCTCGGAGGGCGCTCGGGGGATACGACTCACCAACCCATCTCCATGAAAAACATCGCGGCGATCGCATCCATCACGATCACCACGAAAATCGACTGCACCACACTCGACGTGGTGTGCGCGCCCACCGACTCAGCGCTGCCACTGACCTTGAAACCTTCAAGGCATCCAATCGCAGCAATCAGGAAAGCGAACACCGGCGCTTTGACGATGCCCACCAGAAAGTGCTGAACGCCGATATCCGTTTGCAGCAACGATATGAACATCGCCGGCGAGATATCCAGCGCCACCGCGCAGACCACGCCACCGCCGATAATCCCCGACAGCATCGCCAGAAAGGTCAGCATCGGCAGGGCGATCAGCAGCGCCAGGACTCGCGGCACCACCAGCAACTCCACGGGGTCGAGGCCCAGGGTGCGGATGGCATCGATTTCTTCGTTGGCCTTCATCGAACCGATTTGCGCCGTGAACGCACTGGCGGTGCGCCCGGCCATCAGGATCGCGGTCAGCAGCACACCGAATTCGCGCAAAAAGGCAAACCCCACCAGGTCCACGGTAAAGACAGTGGCACCGAAAGTGGCCAGCACCGTCGACCCGAGAAACGCCACCACGGCGCCCACCAGAAAGGTCAGCAGGGCAACAATCGGCGCGGCGTCGAGGCCAGTCTGCTCGATGTGCGCGATCATCGCCGTGACGCGCCAGCGTTTTGGCTGGAACAGGCCGCGGACGATGGTCTCGATGATCAGGCCGACGAAACCCAGCAGTTCCAGGGTGTCCTGCCAGACGGCGTCCACCGCCCGGCCGATGCGGGTCAGCAACTGAATGGTAACGCTGACTTCCGGCTCCTTGATCGGTACGCAGAAATCGGTCAACGAGCAGTAGACGGTTTGCAGCAACGCCCGATCGGCGGCGGAGAGCGTGCAATCAGGATGTTCGGCGGAGCGACCGAGGCGCTCGGAGCCGAGCAGCTCTACCAACAGCGAGGCGCCGGCGGTGTCGAGGGCACCAAGTCCATTGAGGTCGACGGGGGTGTTGGCGTCGTACTGGCCGTGGAGCTTTTCGCTCAACAGTTTGAGGTCCGCGTAATGGGCAAGCGTCCAGTCGCCCGTCACCCGCAACCGCGCAGGGGTAAACGACGTGTCCAATCGGGCGTTGCCGGCCATCGTGCTGCTGATCATAAGCTCCGTGCTTGTTCAGTGATTACGCAGTTTTACGTAATAGCACGAACCACACTACTTTTCTTTGATCGATGTGCTGTCCGTGACTTTGAAGCGCAGCACGCCGATGACCTGGCCATCTTCGGTCAGCACCCGAACCTGCCATTTGCCGGCCGGGTTGCCCGGGAAATTCTGCTTGTGGGTCCAGGCCCGGTAACCTTCCTTGCGCCCGCCGCGAATATCCAGAGGAATGCGGTCGACCTCTTTACCGTTGAACTGCCAGACGTGATAAATCCGTTCGTCCAGGCCACGAGGGGCGTTGATCGCGGTGTACGCGTAGAGCCCGCCATTGCGGATCTGCTCGGCACTGACTTCGTCGAGGCTGGCGCCAGGTGTGCGGTCCTGCATTTGCGTGCTGATGGCCACATCGGTCATCCACAGCGTGGCCGGCGGCACCCACGAGCGCAGCTCCCAACCAATGACGCCGATGCCCAGGGTGATACCAAAAATCGCCAGCGCATTGCGCACGGTACGAATCGGGAAGATCGACGCCAGGCTCGGGAACGACAACAGCACCGAGATGCCCAGCGCCCATTTGAAACTTTGCGCGGTGGTCAGGTGCATGATCACCGGCAACGCGGTGAGCAGCGCGGCGAACAGGGTCAGGGTGTGCAGGGCCAGAAACGCCCAGCGCCGTGGCGCCAGCCATTTGTAGTAAAGCGGGTCGACGATCGAAATCAGCGCCGCGACGCCCAGCAGCCCGGTGAAAACCAACTGGCCGCTGTTCCACGTCGTGGTGATGAAGAAGAACGGCAAGACAAAGAACAGGCTTTCCTGATGGATCATCTGCGTTGCGTAACGCAGCAACGGTTCCGGAATTTCGCGCTTGAAAATGCGTGTGAACAGCTTGGTCAGGCTGTTTTCCAGCATCAGCCAGATCCAGCTGATCAGCATGATCGTGGCAATCCAGCTCGCCAGGCTTTGCTGGCGATCGACCAGGATGAAACTGCCCACCCCGGAGATGAAACCACAGAGCGCAATGACCCCAGGGTAGCGCTTCATCAATTCGAGGATGCGCTGTACGAAAAGGGTCAGGTTTTGCATTCGGCGGGTTCACAGTTGTCGTGGGAAAAAAACCTCGACAGGGTACCTGTTGCCGCGGCGCCGTGGCGAGAGTTTGCGGTCAGTCACGCCGCGCAACCTGGGGGATTGTCTTTCCCACAAGGAGTTTGCTTGCCAAACAGAGTGGTTACTTCCTGCGGTGCAAACGCCAGCCCACCAACATCAACACGATCATGCCCAATCCCCCGACCACCAACCACATCAACTGGTCATAACTGAACAACGGCTTTTCGATCCGCAAATACCCCGGCTGCAACAACAGTTCACGCACGGCCTTGTTCGCCTCTTCCAGCGTCACCCCTTGCAGCTCCCGGGCCGGGTCGGCGAAGTGGCCGTCCTCGTAATCACCGATGGCGCTCCAGTAGTAGTCGGCCAACGCGCTGTTGCCTTGCACGGCCCAGGCCTGGCGGGCAATCGCGGCCTGCTTGAGGCGGTTGAAGGTGTCGGCATTGAGGCCATCCTTGAGCAGTGCGGCCTTCAAGTCGTCGAGCACTTGTTCGGCCGCGGGCACGTCGTCGCGTTCAAGGTCGGCATTGAGGCTCATGAAACCCACGCCGCCGAACACCTCGCGTTCCGCCCACGGGCCGTAGGACAAACCGTGAGCCAGGCGCAGCTGGCGATAGAGCGCCCAATCCAGATAATCCTTGAGCAAATCGAAGGTTTGGTCGTGCCCGTCGTCCAGCACCGGCTCCGGCACCAGCCAGTGCAATTTGGCGCCGTTGCCGACCAGACCGTGGGTCAGAGTGCGCTCGTGGGCAGCGCTGACCTGGATTTGCGGCAGCGCAGGATGCTCGCCAGGGGTAATCGCTTCCAGCGCGCCATACGCCTGTTCCAGATAGGCCGGCAGCAACTTGTCGAGGTCGCCGACCACGATCAGGGTCATGTTGTTCGGCGCATACCAGTCCTTGCGCACCTGCTCCAGTTGCTCATGGGTCAGGTCATCGACTTGCGCACGCTCCGGGCACTTGAGGCCCAGCTCCACGGCCAGCTGGTTGCTGGCCGTGTGGCCGAGGTCCTGACGATCGAGCCAGCGTTGCAGGTGCGAGTAGTGGCCGCCGTCTTCACGCTCGACCACTTGCTTGGCCGCGTGGATGGCGTTGTCGTCGAAACGGGTCTGGGTCAGCAGCGCCAGCAGCAGGTCGAGCACCTTGCGCTGGTTTTTTGCCGGCGCTTCGATGACGAAAGTCGTATCGGCATTACTGGTGAAGGCGTTCCACTCACCGCCCAGGGCCTGCATGCGCTCTTCCAGGCCACCTTCGCCACTGGCGTCGATGCCGCTGAACAGCAGGTGTTCCAGCAGATGCGGCAATTCCTTTTCTTCGCAATTGAAATCGTCCAGACCAACGCCGACCACCAGCCGGATCGCCACATGCCCTCGGTCAGTGCCGGGTTTGAGTAGCAACTGCAAACCGTTGCGCAGGGTGTAGCCCTCGACCTGGAAGCGATCCAGGGCAAATGACGGGAATGAACCAAGCAACAGGCAGGCGAACAACAAACAACGCATAACGGACTTCCATACGGCCAGCGTAAGTTCAACAGACTTCAGGTAATGGTGGACGTTCAGGGTGAATGAGTAATGTCAGTCAAATCGTCGACCACCAGCGCACCGGTATCCGATGTTTCCAGCACCACGTAGGCACTGCTGCAAAACAGCGAATTCAGACGCTTCATGTCGGCGATCAGCTCCAGGTGCAACGAACTGGTTTCGATACTTTGCACGATTTTACGGTGCAAGCGGCTGACATGAGCATGGGCCAGGCGCCGTTCCTGTGCGCGGAAACGACGTTTTTCACGCACCAGCTGGCGGGCACTTTCCGGGTCGCCACTGAGAAACACTGACATCCCGAGCCGCAGGCTGGAAATCAACTGAGTATGCAGCCCGGTCAATTCGTCCAGCCCGACTTCGGAAAACGATCGGCGCTGCGAGGTTTTCTGCTGCTGGACTTTACGCAGCATGCGTTCGATCAAGTCGCTGGCGAGTTTCAGGTTGATCGCCAGCTCGATGATTTCCGCCCAGCGCCGGCTGTCCTGATCGCTGAGATCTTCCCGGGGCATTTGCGCCAGATACAACTTGATCGCGCTGTAGAGCGCTTCGACATCGTCGGTCAGGCGGCGCATTTCCTGGGTGACGGCGGTTTGCTTGCCGCGCAACACATCGAGCATGGCTTCGAGCATGTTGTCGATCAGRTCGCCCATGCGCAGGGTTTCCCGGGCCGCGTTGGCCAGCGCCAAACCGGGGGTGACCAACGCTGTGGGGTCAAGGTGCCGGGGCTTGGCCGTGCCGTTGGCCTGCGGGCGCTCCGGCAGTACCCAGGCACAAAATCTGGCCATCGGCCCGACACTGGGCAGCAGGATMAGGCAGCGCACGGTGTTGTAGAGCAGGTGAAAGCCGATGACCAATTCCTGAGGGCTGAAATCCAGGCCATCGAGCCAGTGCACCAGCGGATCGAGTACCGGAATGATCAATAAAAGACCAATCAGTTTGTACAGCAGGCTGCCCAGCGCCACTTGGCGCCCGGCTGGGTTCTGCATGCTGGTGCTGAGGAAGGCGAGTACGCCGCTGCCGATATTGGCGCCGATCACCAGTCCGATGGCTACCGGCAAGCTGATCACTTTGGCACCCGCCAGGGTCGCGGTCAGCAGCACAGCGGCCAGGCTGGAATAGGAAATCATCGCGAACAGCGCGCCGACCAAGGCGTCGAGCAGGATATCGCCGGTGAGCGAGGCGAAAATCACCTTCACCCCTTTGGCATGGGTAATCGGATGCGCCGCTTCGACAATCAGTTGCAGCGCCAGAATGATCAAGCCCAAGCCAATGGCGACACGGCCCATCTGCCCGAGTCGGGTCTGCTTGCGTGACAGAAAGAAAATCACCCCGACAAAAATCAGCAGCGGCGACAGCCACGACAGATCGAACGTCAACACCCGCGCCATCAGCGCCGTACCGACATCGGCACCGAGCATGGTGACCAGTGCCGGCGTCAGCGCCATCAGGCCCTGACCGACAAAGGAGGTGACGAGCATGGCGGTGGCGTTGCTGCTCTGGACCATCGCCGTCACGACGATCCCGGAGACGAAAGTCAGCCAGCGTTTGGACATGTTCTGGCCAATGACATGGCGCAAATTGGTGCCGTAGACCCGCAGGATGCCGGTTCGGACGATATGCGTGCCCCAGATCAGCAGGGCCACGGCAGAAAGTAAATTGAGCAGGGTGAGCATACAGGCCCCCTGTGGTGTAGCGCTCCAAAGGAGCAAGTTGACGGTACCGCGCGACGTTCTACGTTCTGTACTTAAGCTTGTAGTTGGCTAACGGTCTGCGCGCCAGCATCGCATAGCCAAAGAAGGGATTGAAATAAAACTGTCATGAAAATGGCGATCTTCCAGCCACACAAAACACTGTGGGAGCGAGCTTGCTCGCGATGAGGCCATCAGCTTCAACATTGATGTTGACTGACGGACCGCCATCGCGAGCAAGCTCGCTCCCACAGGTTTTGCGAATTTAGCGCTTTCGGGTTACTGGCCCGGAATGTCCTTGCGCAGCTTTACCGGATCCTGCTGTTTCTTTTTTTTCGCAATGGCGGTGCGCATCTTGATGTTGATCGCTTCCACTGCCAGCGAGAACGCCATTGCGAAGTAGACGTAGCCTTTTGGCACGTGCACGTCGAAGGCTTCGGCGATCAGCACCGTACCGACGATCAACAGGAACGACAGCGCCAGCATCTTCAGCGATGGGTGCTTGTCGATGAACTCACTGATGGTGCCAGATGCCCACATCATCACCAGCACGGCCACGATGATCGCTGCGACCATGACCGGTACGTGGGAGACCATGCCGACCGCGGTGATCACCGAGTCCAGGGAAAACACGATGTCGATGATCGCGATCTGGATGATGGTGTAGAGGAAGTTGCCGCCCTTGCCCGAAGGAAGG
>NZ_JBGCUL010000111.1:0-9436 GCF_054177685.1 Pseudomonas sp. P5_A2_2 | reverse complement strand
CTTGATATCGCCGTCGCTGCGGGTGCGATACGCAGAAAAGCGTCCGGCCAGTTCGTCATTCAGCGGTCCGGAAATCGTGCCCTTGGTCTGGAAGTATCCGTCCTCGCCCACCGAAGATTCGATGCTGCGTTCCGGGGTAAAAGTCGGCGCACGGGTGCTGATGTTGATCACGCCCGCCGTGGTGTTCTTGCCGAACAAAGTGCCTTGCGGACCGCGCAGCACTTCGAGCTGCTCGATGTCCATCAGGTCGAACACGGCCATGCCCGGCCGGCCGAGATAAACATTGTCGATGTACAGCCCGACACTGCCCTCCAGGCCATCGCTGGCCGGGTTGTTGCCCAGGCCACGGATCGACACGCTGGACTGGCGCGCATGCATGTAGGCGACGTTGACGCTAGGCACCAGTTGCTGCAAATCCTGGATGCGATAGATCCGCTGGGTTTCCAGGGTCTGGCCGCTGACTACGCTCATGGGTGTCGGCACATCCTGCGAACTTTCTTCGCGGCGGCGAGTGGTTACGGTTACGGTTTCCAGTTGTGCATTGTCGGCCGTGGCGGTTTTTGCGAGAGTGGTTTCAGGGGTGGTGCTGTCGGCCGCATAGCCTTGGGTCCAACCGGCGCTTCCTGCCAGCAACAGGGCCAGAGGCAGGCGTTTGAGCCGTTGGGGTGACGACGTTGGGGCGAGGTACAACGGACTCATAAGGCGGGGTTCCCGATCAAAAAAAGTTCTTTGTTGCTTGCCAGGCCGCCATCGCGAGCAAGCTCGCTCCCACACTGGTCCCGTGAACTCCAAAGATCCCTTGTGGGAGCGAGCTTGCTCGCGATAGCGTCAGCTCAGACGCCGTCGATATCCGGCCCTTTCACCGTCTGGCTACGCTGCCCATTCACACCCACCGGCACTTCACCCTTGAGCGTCACCCGCCGCACCACGCGATCCTGGGTCCCGTAGTCATCCACTGCGTAATGCTGGGTGGAGCGGTTATCCCAGATCGCCACATCGCCAGCCTTCCAGCGCCAGCGCACGATGTTTTCCTGGCGGATCACATGGCTTTGCAGCAGCCCGAACAGGTGTGCCGAATCGGCTTGGGAATAGCCCTTGATGCGTTTGACGAAATGCCCCAGCAACAGGCTCTTCTCACCGCTGATCGGGTGCACGCGGACCACCGGGTGTTCGGTCTCGTAGACGGTCGAGGTGAAGATCTTGCGATAGCGCTCCAGCTTCTCGGCCGAGACGTCAGGCCTGTTGCCGGCGTAGTCGTATTCGTTGCTGTGCACGGCGACCAGTTTGTCGGCCAGTTCACGCAGCTCTGCCGACAACCCGTCGTAGGCGGTGGCGGTGTTGGCCCACAGGGTGTCGCCGCCGAAAGCCGGGGCCACTACCGAGCGCAAGATCGAAGCTTTCGGGTAGGCCTCGACGAAGGTCACGTCGGTGTGCCAGGAGCTGGCTCGCTGACCATCGGCACCGTCCAGTTCCAGCAGAAAGCGCGTGCCCTCGCGCACCGGTACGGTCGGGTGCGCCACCGGTTCGCCGAGCAGGTGGGCGAACGCCTCCTGGCGCTGATCGTCGAGCCGGGTCTGCTCGCGGAAGAAGATCACTTTGTATTGCAGCAGCGCCTGTTGAATGGCTTCGACGGTGGCGGCATCCAGCTCGCCCGAAAGCTGTACGCCACGAATTTCGGCACCGATGCGACCGGCCACCGGGTGGATTTCAAGCGCGTGAACAGCGGGTTGCACTGCGAAAGCGGCATTGCTCATGGGTAGACCCTCATCAGACTGCTTGCGATTGAACCGGCCGCGAAACACTGCTCTATCTATATTCAATTTAGATCTAATAGATATACACATGCTTCGTTGACGGAATAAGAGGTTGCATTTAAAACCTCAGTCAACCTTCGTCGCAAATGCCTTCGAGCTATTTTTAGGATGCCGGAAAAGCATATGGATCTTCGCCAGTTGCGCTACTTCATCGCCCTCGACGAACACCGCAGTTTCGTGCGCGCGGCCGAGGCCATGGGCATTACCCAGCCTGCCTTCAGCCGCAGCATTCAGGGGCTCGAACACGAGTTCGGCTGCGTCCTGGTGGACCGTGGCAACAAGGATTTGCGCCCCACCCCCGAAGGCCTGGTGGTGCTGCAACATGCCCGCAGCCTGGTGCAAGGCGCGGCCCTCTTGAATGCCGAAGTGACGCAGATGACCAAGCTCGATGCCGGTGAACTGCGCTTCGGTTGCGGTCCGGCACCAGCGGTGAAACTGGTGCCGGATGCGGTGGCGCAATTCATCAACGCGCACCCGAAAGTGCGCACCTGCTTCGAGGTGGATAACTGGGAAAAACTCAGCCGTGCCCTGAGTCGTGAAGAGATCGAATTCTTCATCGCCGACATCCGCCATTTCGAGTCCGACCCGAACTTCCAGACCCAGGCCCTGACGCCCAAGCGCGGTGTGTTTTTCTGCCGGCCCGGGCACCCGCTGCTGGCCAAGGAGAGCCTGTCGACCAACGACATGTTCGATTACCCGCTAGCGACCACGATGATCCCGCCGGGCATTCGCAAACTGCTGGCGAACCTCAGTGGGCGGGTGGATTTTTCACCGACCATCGAGACCGAGCATTTTCCGGCGCTGGTGAAAGTGGTGCTGCAATCGAATGCGATTGGTGTCGGCACCGAGGAGGCGTTTATCGAGGACATTGCCCAGGGTTCGCTGGTGCTACTGCATTGGCGCAACTTGCCGCAGAACATCGAGAGCATGAATGCGCGGTGCGGGATCGTCAGTCGCACGGGGTTCCGGTTGTCACCGGCGGCGCGGGCGATGATCGAGACGTTGGTGGCGGTGGACAGGCAGCAGATCAGCGTCGCGGTTTGATGGCCCCATCGCGAGCAAGCTCGCTCCCACAGGGGATCTCTGTCGGACACACAGTTTGTGTACGACTCAAATCTAATGTGGGAGCGAGCTTGCTCGCGATGGGGCCAGTGAGCTCACTGAAGATTCAAAGCTTGGCCGCGGCCAACTCCGGCGCCACCCAATCGCTCACCTTGAACGACTTGCGAATCAGCTTCTGCTGCGAAGCCAGATCCACCGCATCCTGCAATTTGCCGAGGAACACCGGGTCAAGCGTCGAGGGGAAAACCTCACTCAGTTTCTGATCCTTCAGATCCTGCGTGAGGATCACCGCCGGATAACTCGCCAGCCCCGACACCAACTGAATATAAGCGTCCTTGTTGCTGTCCTGGGTCAGCCACGTCACGGCTTGCTGTTGTGCCTTGAGCAATGTAGCGACCGCCTCGGGATGCTCGTCGACAAACTTCCCGGTCCCCACCAGCACCGCCTGCACACTGCCGGCGCCGCCCAGGTCCTTGGTGTTCAGCGGCAACTCGGCCAGCCCCTTGGCCTRCAACGCCGTGAGCCCGGAACCACCCCACGAGGCATCGATTTGCTTCGCCGCCAGCGCCGCGACCGCCGCGTTGAAGTCGAGGTTGATGACTTTCACGTCCTTCTCGCTCAAACCCTGACTGGCCAGCGCCGCATCGAAGGACAACTGGCTGGCGGTACCACGAAAAATCGCCACGCGTTTGCCCTTGAGGTCCTGCAGGGTCTTGATCCCTGAACCCGGCACCACGCCAAGGTAATGCTTCACCCCGCGCGCCGAGGCGCTGAGCAACCGCGTATCCAGTCCATTGGACTTGCCGATGATGGCCGCCAAATCGCCAAGGTAAGCCAGGTCAACCTGACCGTTGGCGAACGCCTCGTTGATCACCGGGCCAGCGCCCTTGAAGAAACTCCACTGAATCTTGATGCCCTGATCGGCAAAGGCCTTTTCGAAGATCTGTTGATCGCGCAGCACATCCACTACTCCGCCACCGCTGTGCTGGGTACCGGCACTCAGGTCCGGCACGGCGATGCGGATTTCCTTGAGTTCGCTAGCGTTGGCTGTGAAGGCCAGCAGACCCGCCAGGGCCGGTGCGGCGAACAGGCTGATGACACGTTTGAAGGGAAGGTTCATGGGTGCGGCTCCTTGGGCAACGGGCGTTGAGGAACCGAAAGTAGGCTGAAGTAGAGTCAACATTTAAATACTATAAATTCACATTTTTAGACCATTTAGATCTATATCAACGCATCCGGGGCTCTCCGCCGATATGCCCAAGCGGCAYCAAAAATATTCTTCGAATGCATTGGATGCGGAAGCTTAGGGAGGCCATAAATGGCCTCTCTTATCTCTGAATAGTATTTGTTTTGAATTTTATAGATCAATTTTGCATACGCCTGAACCCTTGTAGGAGCGAGCCTGCTCGCGAATAGCGGAAGGTCAATCGAGACATCTTTGCCTGACACACCGCTATCGCGAGCAGGCTCACTCCTACAAAAAAGCATGCCTGTATTGCAACCCGACAACGGAGGTCGTTCATGGCCCGTGTTTCCCTTCTCAGCCTGCCGCTGGCCGCGCCACCACTGGAAAACCAGCGCCTCTGGCCCAGTCTGAATCGTCGACTGTTGCCTTGGTTGTTGCCGATCACCCTGTTCACGCTCTGGTGGCTCGCCAGCCGTAATCACTGGATGAGCGAGCAGATCCTGCCAGCGCCGACCCTGGTCTGGAACAGCGCCGTTGAATTGTCCCAAGGCGAGTTGTGGAGCCATTTGTGGATCAGCCTGCAACGCTTGTTCTGGGGCTTGCTGGCCGGGGTCAGCGCAGGTGCCGTTTTGGGTGCGGCACTGGGTTTCAGTCATCGACTGGAGCGCCTGGTCTTTCCGACCTTCGCCGGATTGGCGCAAGTCCCGACCCTGGCCTGGATTCCATTGTTCATGGTGTTTTTCGGCATCGGTGAGGTGCTGAAACTGGTGGTGCTGATCAAGGCCATCGTGGTGCCGGTGACCCTGCATACACTGGTCGGCGTGCGCGATGCACAACCAAAGCTGCGCGAGGCCGCCGCCGTGTTGCGCTTGCCCAGGCATCTGTTGATCCGACGCCTGGTGCTGCCTGCCGCACTGCCGGCATTCATGGCCGGTGTACGCCTCGCGCTGGCTGCCGGCTGGACCTCGCTGCTGGCTGTCGAACTGCTCGCGTCCAGCGAAGGCATCGGTTACCTGATGGTCTGGGCGCGACAGCTGTTCATGCTCGACATCGTCTTCGTGTGCATCGTGGTGATCGGCTTGATCGGCGTGGCGATGGATCGCGGCATCGGTCTGCTGGACAGGAAACTGGTGCACTGGCCGCACCCGGCCACCGCCGAAATCCGCCGCGGGCCGCGTTATCAAGGTTGGCAGCGATTGCAGCCGTGGCTGCTGCCACTGGCGCTTCTGGCGTTGTGGCAACTGGCCTCGGATCAGCAGTGGATTGACCCGAACATTCTGGTCAGTCCGCTGGCCGTCCTGCACACCACCTGGAATGGCCTGCTCGACGGCACGCTGATTGGCGGCATGGCCCTGAGCCTGGGCCGGACCCTTGGCGGATTGCTGCTCGGCGGTGGGCTCGGGTTTGCCTTGGGGCTGCTGCTGGGATTGTCGCGGACCAATGAACGCGTGCTCGGTCCGACCCTTGCCGCCATCCGCCAGATCGCCATTTTCGCTTGGGTGCCGCTGCTCACCGCGTGGTTCGGTCTGGGGGAATTGGYCAAGTGGGTGTTCGTTGCCCTGGCCGCTTTTTTCCCGCTGTTCATCGCTACCCAACGTAGCGTCGCCCACCTGTCGCCGCAACTGAACGAGGCCGCGCAGGTGTTGCGCCTGAACCTGCCCCAGCGTCTGCGCCGTCTGGTGCTGCCGGGCGCCGCACCGGGGATTTTCGCCGGGCTCAGGCTGAGCCTGATCTACGCCTGGCTCGGCACCATCGGCGCCGAATATTTCATGCCGTCCAACGGCGGCATCGGCAGCCAGATGATCGGCGCCCAGCAACTGCTGCGCATGGACCTGATCATGGCCGGCATGCTGCTGGTGGGCCTGACCGGCGCCCTGCTCAACCTCATTGGCCAACGCCTGGAAATCCGCGCCACCCGCTGGAGACACGCATGAACGCACCGATTGTCAGCTTCAATCACGTGGGCAAAACCTTCGACGTCGACGGCTTCACACTTGAGGCCATTCGCGAATTCAACCTGGACATCGCCGAGGGTGAGTTCGTCGCCATCGTCGGCTCCAGCGGTTGCGGTAAGTCCACTTTGCTGCGGCTGTTGGTGGGCCTCGATACGCAATTTCGGGGGCAGATCAGCGTGGACGGAAAAGCCGTCACCGGCATCGGCGGCGAGCGCGGCATCGTCTTTCAGGAACACCGCTTGTTCCCGTGGCTGAGCGTGGCCGACAACATCGGCCTGGGCCTGGTCAACGAGCCACTCAGCGCTGCGCAAAAGCACAAGCGCATCCATGACTTCATCGAACTGGTGGGCCTCGGCGACTTCGCCCGCGCCTATCCGCACCAGCTCTCCGGCGGCATGGCGCAGCGCGTGGCCATCGCTCGCGGCCTGGTGGCCAGCCCACGGATTCTGCTGCTGGACGAGCCCTTTGGCGCCCTCGATGCGCTGACCCGCCAACAGATGCAGGACGAACTGCTGGCGATCCGCGCGCGGGCAAAAATCACCACAGTACTGGTCACCCACGACGTCGAGGAAGCGATCTTCCTCGCCGACCGCGTGGTGGTGATGGAGCCGCGACCGGGGCGGATCAAGCAAGTGGTCGAGATTGCCCTGCCCCATCCGCGCCAGCGCAGCAGTTTCGACTTCCACCAACTGCGCGAAGAACTGCTTCACGAACTCACCAGCGACGATCACTACCAGCCCCCCGTGCCGGTGCAGGTCCGCGATCTGCCGCTGTCCTTCATTGCCTACTGAAAAAGGAAATGCTTGATGCCGCAACGTCCCAATTTTTTAGTGATCCTGGCCGATGACCTGGGCTTTTCCGACCTCGGCGCCTTCGGTGGCGAAATCAACACGCCGAACCTTGATGCACTGGCCAACAATGGCTTGCGCCTCACCGACTTTCACACCGCACCGACCTGCTCGCCGACCCGATCGATGCTGCTCACCGGCACCGACCACCACATCGCCGGCATCGGCACCATGGCCGAAGCATTGACCCCGGACCTGATCGGCAAACCCGGCTATGAAGGGCATTTGAACGACCGCGTGGTCGCCCTGCCCGAGCTGCTGCGCGAGGCCGGTTACCAGACGTTGATGAGCGGTAAATGGCACCTGGGCCTGACCGCAGAACTGGCGCCTCACGCCCGGGGTTTCGAGCGTTCGTTTTCGCTGTTGCCCGGCGCCGCCAACCACTACGGGTTCGAGCCGACCTACGATGAAACGACGCCACGGTTGCTGAAATCCACCCCGGCGCTGTACATCGAAGACGACCAATTCATCGATGAACTGCCGAAGGATTTCTATTCCTCCGATGCCTTTGGCGACAAGCTGCTGCAATACCTCAAGGAGCGCGACCAGACCCGGCCGTTCTTCGCTTACCTGCCGTTTTCCGCACCGCACTGGCCTTTGCAGGCGCCGGCCGAGGTGGTGGAAAAATACCGCGGGCGCTATGACGCCGGCCCTGAAGTCCTGCGAATCGAGCGCCTGGAAAAACTCAAAAAGCTGGGGCTGATCGAGGCCGATGTCGAGCCGCATCCGTTGATCCAGCTGAGCGCACAATGGGATGCCTTGAGCGACGAACAACGACAGATCTCCGCGCGGGCCATGGAGGTTTATGCGGCGATGGTCGAGCGCATGGACTGGAACATCGGCCGCGTCGTCGACTACCTGCGCCAACAAGGGCAACTGGACAACACCTTCATCCTGTTCATGTCCGATAACGGCGCCGAAGGGGCATTGCTGGAGGCTTTCCCGAAATTCGGCCCGCAGTTGCTGACCTATCTCAATCAGCATTACGACAACAGCCTGGACAACATCGGCCGGGCCAATTCCTACGTCTGGTACGGGCCGAACTGGGCGCAGGTTGCCACCGCGCCGTCGCGGTTGTTCAAAGCCTTCACCACCGAAGGCGGGATCCGCGTTCCGGCGCTGGTGCACTACCCGCAGCTGCCGCTCAAGGGACAGATCAGCCACGGTTTCGGCACGGTGATGGACATCACGCCGACCATTCTCGACCTCGCCGGTGTGCGCCATCCGGGCAAGCAATGGCATGGCAAACCCGTAGCGGAAATCCGCGGCAAATCGTGGCTGGGGTTTCTGTCGGGCGAGACGGCGCAAGTGCATGACGAGCACACCGTGACCGGGTGGGAATTATTCGGTCGGCGGGCGATTCGACAGGGGCAATGGAAGGCGGTGTACATCCCGGGACCGGTCGGGCCGGCGACCTGGCAACTGTATGACCTGGGCAATGATCCGGGGGAGATTCATGACCTGGCGTCGAGCCAACCGCAGAAGCTTGGTGCCTTGATCGAGCATTGGCAGCGGTATGTGGATGAGACCGGGGTGATCTTGAGTGAGTCGCCGTTTCAGCCGGATTGATTCAGCCTGAACCACCGCTATCGCGAGCAAGCTCGCTCCCACAGGTTTTTTTGGCGCTCACAAAACCAATGTGGGAGCGAGCTTGCTCGCGACGAGGCCTTAGCAGACAACCCTTAAGCCTGGGCTGTACGCACCTTCTCCCCGACCACTTCTTCCCTGCGCTCAAACCGGTTCGCCCGCGCAAACGTACCGAAATCATTGAACCGCACGCCCATCTTACGCATCACCTTGTGCCCCACCGGTACGGTCAACTGGCGGATGTAGAACGGTTCCTTCACCACAAAGTGATGGATGCCGTGGCTGCTGCCGAAGTTGAAGCAGAACGCCTGCAACGGCCACAGCCACGGGGCATTCAGGACCTGGGTTTGCTGCATTACATTGCCCGGCTCCACGTCACCGTAGTAGTGCATGTTCGAGCTGATGAAGTGCAGGCAGAACGTGCGCAACACGTTCGGACCGATGATCACGACTGCCGCGATGTCGATCACCTGCATCACCGACAACGTGGTCGCGGACCACTCGATCGGTGCGCCCATCAGATGCGCAACGCCGTTCGCTGCGTGGAAGCCGAGAAACACGTACCACGCACCCCAATGCATCAGCGCCAGCGGTGCGTAGACCTTCAGCGTGCGGTAAATGATGCTGAACTTCATGGCCAAGGTCTTGGCCCGCAGCATGCGGATTAACGACGACATGATGTTGTCGCCAATCATCAGAAACCGTGCGAATCCCCATGGCTCGCCATTGGTGATGGCGCGTTCTTCCATGTCGGCTTCGGAGCCGGAGACTTTGTGGTGGTTGAGGTGCAGGTGGCGGCGAATCCATGGGTTGATGGTGCTCGGCCGCGCCAGCCACACCAGCCCCATCATCAGGTTGTGCGGCACCTTCTGCTTGCGAAAGTACATGCTGTGAATCAGGTCGTGTTCCAGCTCATGGGTCAACGAGGCGAAAAATGCGTTGAGCAACAGGCACGCCCACCAAGCCATATGCCCGGTCATATAG
>NZ_JBGCUL010000110.1:0-9479 GCF_054177685.1 Pseudomonas sp. P5_A2_2 | reverse complement strand
ACTATGCCGTGGGAACCGAGTAAGCGAGCCTCGACTTCTTCGCCGGCCAACGCACCGATGACGAACCAGGTACGACCTTCGAAAAACGCGATGCCGCGACCGTCATTGGCCAGGCGCTCGATGGTCAGGCGCTGCTTTTTGCCGGTCGGGATTTGCGGGGCCTTGCTGCCGCCGGTGGGCTGGAAGCGCAGGCCTCTTTCATGTTTGGCCATCAGTTGGGCGCGTCGAAAATGCCGGTCGACAAGTAACGGTCGCCGCGGTCGCAGATGATCGCGACGATCACCGCGTTTTCAACTTCTCTGGACAGGCGCAGCATTGCCGCCACGGCGCCGCCCGAGGACACGCCACAGAAAATGCCTTCTTCGCGGGCCAGGCGACGGGTCACGTCTTCGGCTTCGCTTTGGGCCATGTCGACGATCCGGTCAACGCGGTCAGCCTGGTAGATCTTCGGCAGGTATTCCTGAGGCCAGCGGCGGATACCCGGGATCGCCGAACCTTCCATCGGTTGCAGGCCGATGATCTGCACGTTGTCGTTCTGCTCTTTCAAGTAGCGCGACACGCCCATGATGGTGCCGGTGGTGCCCATGGAACTGACGAAATGGGTGATGGTGCCCTGGGTCTGGCGCCAGATTTCMGGGCCAGTGGTGGTGTAGTGCGCCTCGGGATTGTCACCGTTGGCGAACTGATCCAGTACCTTGCCGCGACCCTCGGCTTCCATCTTCTGCGCGAGGTCACGGGCGCCTTCCATGCCCTGTTCCTGGCTGACCAGAATCAGCTCGGCGCCATAGGCCGTCATGGCTGCCTTGCGCTCGGCGCTGGAGTTGTCCGGCATGATCAGGATCATCCTGTAACCCTTGATCGCGGCGGCCATGGCCAGGGCGATCCCGGTGTTGCCCGACGTCGCTTCGATCAGCGTATCGCCAGGATGGATCTGCCCGCGCAGTTCGGCGCGGGTGATCATCGACAGCGCCGGACGGTCCTTGACCGATCCCGCCGGGTTGTTCCCTTCGAGCTTGAGCAAAAGGGTATTGCTGGTGGCGCCGGGCAGGCGCTGCAAACGAACCAGCGGAGTGTTGCCGACGCAATCGGCGATGGTTGGGTACTGCAAGGTCATGGCGTATTCGCAATCCAGACTGCGGGGGCGTCTATCATACCGGCAAACGTTCGCAGGCCATATCACGCAAAGTGTGGTGCTTATGGTTTATGGGAATAAGCAGATATTTTGCGGTGAACATCAGGACCTCATCGCGGGCAAGCCCGCTCCCACAGGGTACCGGGGTGATCACACGTTTCGCGGTTCAAACACGGTCAATGTAGGAGCGAGCCTGCTCGCGATGGCGTCGTCACGGACACCGCCATCATCCGCCAACAACCGCATATTCAAGCGCAACCCGCTCCCGGTGTTCTGCGCCCACAGCTGTCCGCCCTGACGCTGCACCGCGTTCCGGGCAATGCTCAAGCCCAGTCCGAATCCACCATCCCCTGGCCGCGAACCGTCGAGTCGGGTGAACGGCAGGAAGATCCGCTCCAGATCAGCTTGCGCCACACCATCGCCCTGATCCTCCAGCCACAGGTGCCAGAAATCGCCATCACGCTGGCCACCCAGCTGGACAATGCCTCCCGCTGGCGAATGACGAATCGCATTGCGCAGAATATTTTCCAATGCCTGGGCCAGGGTGTTGAGATGACCGCGAACCCAACAGGATGCATCCACCGTGCATTGCAACTGCGTATCGGGCCAGCCACTTTCATAGCTGGCGTTCTCCGTGAGCATTTCCCACAGGGCCTGGATCTGAATGGCTTCGTCGGGCAATCGGGTGCGCTCGGTATCGAGCCAGGCCAGTTGCAGCGTGTCATCCACCAGACGCTGCATGCCATCGACCTCACGGCCGATGCGTTCGCGCAATGGCTCCAGCCCCTGCTCGCTTTCACTGGCCACCCKCAGGCGGCTCAAAGGCGTACGCAATTCGTGGGACAAGTCGCGCAGCAGTTGCTGCTGCAAGGCCACGGTGCTTTGCAGGCGTTCGGACATATGGTCGAACGCCCGCCCCAGCTCACCCAATTCATCGGAACGATTGGTGGTGCGGCTCGATAGGCGCACATTCAGTTGGTCGGCACGCCAGGCGTTGGCCTGCTCACGCAAGTGGTTGAGCGGCACCACCAGCAAACGGTAGAGCCCGACGCACAGCAGCAAGGTGAACAACCCCGGAATCACGCCGTTGGTGATCACCCGCCAGAACAACCGGTATTGCCCAGGCAGAAAGCGTTCAGGCAGCTCGATCACCAGGCTGCCGGCGGACGGGTCGCCGGGAAACGGTATGCGCATCCACGGCCGGCCTTTCTTGTGGATGGGCCAATCGAGGCCGCGCAAAAAAGTCAGGTGCTCGATTTCCCGGTCCGTCAGCGCTTGACTGCTCAACGACTGCAAATCACCGCCGATCACACCCACCCAACTGGCTTCATGCAACTGGATGTCCTGCAACCATTCATCGACGCCGGCGCTCTTGCGCTGTCGCCATGCTTGCTCGGCCTGCGCGGCATAGTGCGTCAGGGTGCCCCGGGCTTCATCCGAGAGGAACTGATTGCGTTCCTCCATGTAGCGTCCCCAGGACCAACTGAGCCAGATCATCAGCAAGCAGAACGCCACCAGCAGACAAGCCAGTTTCCAGAACAACGAATGCCTGCCCGGCAAGTTACATTTCATCGGCGGCGCTCAGGATGTAACCCTTGCCCCATACCGTACGCACTTCGCGCTCGGTGTAGCCAATGGCCTTGAGCTTGCGGCGGATCTGGCTGATGTGCATGTCCAGGCTGCGGTCATGGGCCGCGTAACCACGCTGCAGCACCTGCTGATAGAGGAAGGCTTTGCTCAGTACTTCGTCGGCGCTACGGTGCAGCGTCTCCAGCAGCCGATACTCGCTGCGGGTCAGGCCACCGGCCTGTTCGCCGTAAAAGACGTCGAAGCTTTCATCGTCGAAACGCAGGCTGTCCATCGACAGGGCCGGCACGGCGGGCGCGGGGCGGCGGTCGAGTGCCACCCGCCGCAGAATGGCTTCGATGCGCACCCGCAACTCCACCATGCTGAAGGGCTTTGGCAGGTAATCATCGGCCCCCAGGCGAAAGCCGCTGATGCGATCGGCCTCGGCACCGAGGGCCGACATCAGCAACACCKGGGTGGAATGGCTCTGGCGCAATTGAGTCAGTACCGCCAGGCCGTCCATGCCCGGCAGCAGGATATCCATCAACACCACGTCGAAAGGTTGCCGGCGGGCAATGTCCAGGCCTTCCTGGCCGTTCTGGCACCAGGTCACCTGGAAGCCGCTGCGGTCCAGGTGCTCGTGAACATAGGCGCCGAGCACAAGGTCGTCTTCGATGGACAGGATTCGGGGGAGACCAGCAGTGATGGGAGTCATGACTATCTGCAAACAATTCTCAGTTGAGCGATTATTCAAGATTGCCTCGCCAGGGGCAACCCACGGTTTGTCCGTATCGCCAAAGAGTCGCCCGGGCCGACGAATGACTGCACCATTTTTACGAAGATTGCCCGCGAGCAAATCGCTACACTGCGCAAGTGGTGCATGGCGGATGCATGTACGGGCCGATAAATAGCGGGATGCAGGAGAGATGCGTGCTCAAGAAACTGGGAATCAAAGGCCGCGTGCTGTTGCTGACCCTGTTGCCGACCAGCCTGATGGCATTGGTGCTGGGGGGTTATTTTACCTGGATGCAACAGGCTGACCTGCAAACCCAACTCATGCAGCGTGGCGAAATGATCGCCGAGCAGTTGGCTCCACTGACGGCGCCAGCCATGGGCCATCAGGACAACGAACTGCTCGAACGCATCGCCACCCAGGCCCTGGAACAAACCGACGTACGGGCCGTGACCTTCCTGGCTCCCGACCGCACGTTGCTGGCCCACGCCGGCCCGTCCATGCTCAATCAGACACCCTCTGGCAGTGGCACGCAAATGCTGCGCAGCAGCGGCAGCGATGCGACCCGCTATCTGCTGCCGGTATTCGGTAAACACCGTAACCTGGCCGGGGACGTGATTCCTGAAGAAGCCGACCGCCTGCTGGGCTGGGTCGAGCTCGAACTGTCCCATAACGGCATGCTGTTGCGCGGTTACCGCAGCCTGTTCGCCAGCCTGATGTTGATCGCTACGGGACTGATCGGTGCGGCACTGCTGGCCCTGCGCATGGGTCACACGATCAATCGGCCGTTGAGCCAGATCAAGCAGGCCGTGGCCCAACTCAAGGACGGCCACCTGGAGACCCGCTTGCCGCCCCTCGGTAGCCAGGAACTGGATGAACTGGCTTCCGGCATCAACCGCATGGCCGGCACCCTGCAAAATGCCCAGGAAGAATTGCAGCACAGCATCGACCAGGCCACCGAAGACGTGCGCCAGAACCTGGAAACCATCGAGATCCAGAACATCGAGCTGGATCTGGCGCGCAAGGAGGCCCTGGAAGCGAGCCGGATCAAGTCCGAATTCCTGGCCAACATGAGCCATGAAATCCGCACGCCGCTCAATGGCATTCTCGGCTTCACCCACCTGTTGCAAAAAAGCGAGCTCACCCCACGCCAGCTCGACTACCTGGGCACTATCGAAAAATCCGCCGATAGCCTGCTGGGGATCATCAACGAGATTCTCGACTTCTCGAAAATCGAAGCTGGCAAGCTGGTGCTCGACCATATTCCGTTCAACCTGCGCGACCTGCTCCAGGACACCCTGACCATCCTCGCCCCGGCCGCCCACGCCAAGCAGCTGGAACTGGTGAGCCTGGTGTATCGGGACACGCCGCTGTCACTGGTGGGCGACCCGCTGCGGCTCAAGCAGATCCTGACGAACCTGGTGAGCAATGCGATCAAGTTCACCCGCGAAGGCACCGTCGTCGCCCGCGCCATGCTCGAAGAAGAACACGAAGACACCGTGCAGCTGCGCATCAGCATTCAGGACACCGGCATCGGCCTGTCGAACYAGGACGTACGCGCCCTGTTCCAGGCCTTCAGTCAGGCCGACAACTCGCTGTCGCGGCAACCCGGCGGCACTGGCCTGGGTCTGGTGATTTCCAAACGCCTGATCGAACAGATGGGCGGTGAGATCGGCGTCGACAGCACGCCGGGGGAAGGGTCGGAATTCTGGATCAGCCTGAGCCTGCCCAAAGCCCGCGACGATGCCGAAGACCTGCCCGCCGCGCCGCTTCTCGGGCGCCGGGTGGCGGTGCTGGAAAACCACGAACTGGCCCGGCAGGCGTTGCAGCATCAACTGGAAGACTGCGGCCTCAACACCACACCGTTCAACACCCTGGAAAGCCTGRCCAATGGCGTSACCGSCGCYCACCAGACCGATCAGGCRATCGRCYTKGCRGTGCTCGGCATCACCAGCAACGACATGCCGCCGGARCGCCTCAACCAGCACATCTGGGACCTCGARCAYCTTGGCTGCARAGTGYTGGTGCTGTGCCCGACCACGGAACAGACGCTGTTCCATCTTTCCGTGCCCAACCCCCACAGCCAGCTCCAGGCGAAACCGGCCTGTACCCGCAAGTTGCGACGCTCCCTGTCTGATCTGGTCAACCCGCGCCCGATGCGCAGCGAGCCGGGCGAACCGCTGTCCAGCCGTGCACCGAAGGTGCTTTGCGTCGACGACAATCCGGCCAACCTGATGCTGGTGCAGACCCTGCTCGAAGACATGGGCGCCAATGTGCTCGCCGTGGAAAGCGGTTTTGCCGCCATCAAGGCGGTGCAGAACGAGACATTCGATCTGGTGTTGATGGACGTGCAGATGCCCGGCATGGACGGCCGCCAGAGCACCGAGGCGATCCGCCAATGGGAAAGCGAACGCCATTGCACGCCGCTGCCGATCGTGGCCCTCACCGCCCATGCCMTGGCCAACGAAAAACGCGCGATGCTGCAAAGCGGCATGGACGACTACCTGACCAAACCGATCAGCGAACGGCAATTGGCGCAGGTGGTGCTGAAATGGAGCGGCCTGGCGCTGCGCAATCACCGCCCGGAGCGCTCCGGCGATGGGCATGCTGGCGCCCACGACCTGTTGGTACTCGACCACGACGAAGGATTGCGCCTGGCCGCCGGCAAGGCTGATCTGGCGGCGGACATGCTGGCGATGCTGCTGGCGTCCCTGGAGGCCGACCGCGAAGCCATCCGCCTCGCTCAGCAAAGCAACGACCACAACGCCCTGATCGAACGGGTCCATCGCCTGCATGGCGCGACGCGTTACTGCGGCGTACCGCAATTGCGTGCGGCCTGCCAACGCAGCGAAACCCTGCTCAAGCAACAGGACCCGAATGCCAGCGTGGCACTGGAGGAGCTCGAGCGGGCGATCAATCGCCTGGCGGCCCAGGCGCGCATGAATGCTTGATGCAGCGCAACTGCGTCAATCGAACATCAGCGTAAGCTCAGTTCCTACAGAAACGGGACAGGGAGGACATCATGCGTACGATTCTTTTCAGCAGCCAGAACTACGACCGCGACAGTTTTCTCGCTGCCGAACAACCGGCCGGCATCGAGCTGCAATTTCAGCCGGCGCGCCTGAGCCTCGACACAGTGGCGCTCGCCCAAGGGTATGAAGCGGTCTGTGCGTTCATCAATGATGACCTCGGCGCGGCGGTGCTCGAACGCCTGGCCGCCGGTGGTACACGCCTGATCGCCCTGCGCTCGGCCGGTTACAACCACGTCGACTTGCCGACGGCAAAGCGTCTGGGACTGGCCATCGTGCGCGTCCCGGCCTATTCGCCCCACGCGGTGGCCGAACATGCGGTGGCGCTGATCCTCGCACTCAACCGCCGCTTGCCTCGCGCCTATAACCGCACCCGCGAAGGGGATTTCAGACTGCAGGGGCTGACCGGTTTCGACCTGGTGGGCAAGACCGTCGGGGTGGTCGGCACCGGGCAGATCGGTGCCACCTTCGCCAAAATCATGAGCGGATTTGGCTGCCGGTTACTGGCCTGTGACCCCTACCCCAACCCGCAGGTCGAAGCCCTCGGCGCGCGCTACCTGAGCCTGCCGCAACTGCTGGCCGAGTCGCAGATCATCAGCCTGCACTGCCCGCTCAACGAGCAGAGCAGGCACTTGATCAATCGCCAATCCCTGGCGCACATGCAACCGGGTGCGATGCTGATCAATACCGGGCGTGGCGGCCTGGTGGACACGCCGGCGCTGATCGATGCATTGAAAGACGGTCGCCTGGGTTACCTGGGGCTGGATGTGTATGAGGAAGAGGCGCAGTTGTTCTTCGAGGACCGCTCCGACCTGCCGTTGCAAGATGATGTGCTGGCACGGTTGCTGACCTTCCCCAACGTGATCGTCACCGCGCACCAGGCCTTTCTGACCCGCGAAGCGCTGGACGCGATTGCCACCACCACATTGCGTAACATTGCAGCCTGGACGGCGGGCACCCCGGAAAACCAGGTGACGGGAGACTGAAACGGATCGAAGGTCATCTGCCTGCGCGATGCGGTGTGCAAGCCCGTGATAGCATATCGCGCATATTTGGAGGACCCATGGTCGAACACGATTTCCGCTACAGCCTGATGAACCCGCAACACACCCTCACCGAATGCCGCGCCCTGGTGCCGGGGCGCTATCAGGTCACCGGCAACGGTGGCTCGATTCGCAACAACGACGTGCTGGTCGTGACCCTCAAGGGTGCCAAGGACTTGTCCATGCGACTGACCGTCGAAACGGTTCGCCACCTGATCAACCCGCCCGGTCAATGGGTCGCGGTGGCCAGTGGCCCGGTATTCGGCGAACTGGCCATCCACACCTGGCAAGTGAACTGTGACAGCTGCGCCAAAGAGCTGAGCTTCGAGTTCGCCGTCGATGCCAAACTGGGCAACAAGGCCGAAAAGCCTGCCGCCACCGTGCGGATTGCCGAGCTGGGCTGGACCACCGTTGGCGAGAAACACCTGTGCCCAAAATGCCAGGAGCCTGCGTGATGAAACGCCTCGCTCTGAGCGCGATGGCCGGAGCCAGCCTGCTGGGCTGCGCCGCCGAGCCGGTGCAGTTGCAACAAAACCGCAGCTACATTCTGGAATGGATCGGTGAGCGGCCGTTGATGGACTACAGCCACCTGACCATCACCTTCGCTGAAGACGGCCGGGCCTATGGCAATGGCGGCTGTAACCACTGGTTCGCACCGTACACCCTCGATGGCGACAAACTGACCTTCGGCAAAATCGGCAGCACCCGCAAACTGTGTGCACCGGCGCTGATGGAACAGGAAAAACGCTTCCTTCAGGCCCTGGAAAACGTCCAGCGCTGGGACGTCTCCCCGATCGAGCAGATGCGCTTCTGGCCAGCCGAAGGCAAGCCACTGCGTTGGTGGCTTGAGGAGGGTTGATCCCCTGAAAGATCGCAGCCTGCGGCAGCTCCTGCATGGATTGTCGAACACCCTGTAGGAGCTGCCGCAGGCTGCGATCTTTTTGCTTTAATTTTTCGCCTGCAACGCCTCAAGCTTCGCCATCACCCCCGCCGCCGTCTGTTCGCCCATCAACTGCTCACGCACCTTGCCCTTGTTATCGATGATGTACGTCACCGGCAACGCCTCACTGCGCGGCAGCTCGAACAGCTYGGTCGGGTCCTGGGCCAGCACCGTGAACTTGATCCCCAGCTTCTCGCTCGCGCCCTTCAGCTCTTGCCCCTGGACGTTGTCGAAGTTGACCCCGAACACACCGATTTTCTTGTCCTTGAGCTGCTCGGCCAGGGTGTTCAACTCCGGGATCTCGGTACGGCAAGGCCCACACCATTCTGCCCAGTAGTTGAGTACCAGCCATTTGCCGTCCAGTCGGTCGGCGGCGATTTTATGACCGTCCTGGTCGATGCCATAGTCATTCCCGCAGCCCCCCAGCATCAACGTTCCGATGATCGCCAATGCCGCTGCCAGTCGCCTTGTCATGTCGTGTTCCTTGTCAAAAATTGAATGCGCTTGCGACCCATCGCCTCTCACGGTTCTGGATTGCGCGCCACACAGTTAGAATAGCCGCCACCTTACGCAAGATGCGACCCGCTCATGACCGATCTGACGCTTTATCACAACCCGCGCTGCTCGAAATCCCGCGGTGCGCTCGAATTGCTTGAAGCCCGTGGCCTGACGCCCACCGTGGTCCGTTACCTGGACACTCCGCTGGACGCCGCGCAAATCCAGAGCCTGCTGGGCAAACTCGGGATCGGCGCCCGGCAATTACTACGCACCGGCGAGGACGAGTACAAGACCCTCAACCTGGCTGACAACAGCCTGAGCGAAGCACAATTGATCGCCGCTATCGCCGCCCACCCGAAACTGATGGAGCGACCRATTCTCGAAGTCGGTGACAAAGCCATCATCGGCCGCCCACCGGAGCAGATCCTGGAATTGTTGCCATGAGTGCGCCGTACATCCTGGTTCTGTACTACAGCCGCAGCGGTTCGACCAACGAAATGGCCCGGCAGATTGCCCGCGGTGTCGAACAGGCCGGGCT
>NZ_JBGCUL010000109.1:0-9501 GCF_054177685.1 Pseudomonas sp. P5_A2_2 | reverse complement strand
GGGTGAAGGTGCTTTTGCTGCCCAGATAGTCCGGCACTTGCAGGCCGCCGCGCAGGCACAGATAGCTGCGCGCGCCCGCACCGGCAATGGTGCCGAGGCTCAAGGTGGATCCTACGGCGACCAACAGCGCAGTGTTCATCGGCACGGCTTCACCGTTGAGCAGTAATGGAGTCACCGCCCCGGTCACCGCCACCACCGCCTCGCAGTTGAAGCGCAGCAACGGCCCGTTCATGGTGATTTCCAGCGCCGCCGCGCCTTCGTCATTGCCCAGCAAACGGTTACCCAGACGCAACGCCCGACTGTCCATCGGCCCCGATGGCGGCACGCCGACCGCCCAGTAACCGAGACGGCCGGGATAGTCCTGAACACTGGTTTGCGTACCGGCGCTGAGTACCTCGAAAGTGTTGGCCTGATAGACCAGGCCTTCCAGGCAACGGGTCCACGGCTGGCCGCTGGCGAAAGGCACATCGAGCAGAATCTGCCGCAGGTAGTCGCGGTTGGTTTCCACGCCATACAGCTGACTGTCGCCGAGGGCTTGATGCAAATCGGCGCGGGCCTCTTCGCGAGTYGGCGCCCAACTGATGACCTTGGCGATCATCGGGTCGAAGTAGGGCGGGATCTCGCAGCCAGCCTCGACCCAGGTGTCGATGCGCAGTCGAATGCCATTGGCCGCCGGGAAATCCACGGCGGTGAGCAAGCCCGGGCTGGGTTGAAAATCGCGACCCGGATCCTCGGCATACAACCGTGCCTGAATCGCATGGCCCTGCGGTTTCAAACCCTGTGCCAGATCGCTCAGCGGCGGCAGGTCACCGGCCGCCAGTTGCACCATCCAGCGCACCAGATCGACACCCCATACCTGTTCGGTGACACCGTGTTCCACCTGCAAGCGAGTGTTCACCTCAAGGAAATAGAAGCGCCGGGCATCGCTGTCGAAGACGAACTCCACGGTGCCGGCACTGCGGTAGTTCACTGCCTTGGCCAGTTTGATCGCCGCCGCACACAGTTCATCGGCCATGCCGTCGGGCAGGTTTGGCGCCGGGGTTTCCTCGAGGACTTTCTGATTGCGGCGCTGCACCGAGCAGTCGCGCACGCCGAGGGCGATCACTTCACCGTGACCATCGCCGAATACCTGCACTTCCAGGTGACGGGCACGCTGGATGTACTTCTCGATGAACACCCCGGCGTCGCTGAAGTTGTTCTGGCCCAGGCGTTTGACGGCCTCGAAGGACTCGCTCAACTCGGCCGCGCTGCGGCACACGCGCATGCCGATGCCGCCACCGCCGGCGGTGCTTTTGAGCATCACCGGATAGCCGACCTGTTCGCCGGCGATCAATGCGGCATCGAGGCTGTCGAGCAGTCCGGTGCCTTCGAGCATGGGCACGCTGTGTTGTTTGGCCAGGGCGCGGGCGGTGTGCTTGAGGCCGAACACCCGCAGTTGTTCGGGCGTCGGGCCGATGAAGGCGATGTTGGCGGCCTCGCAGGCTTCGGCGAACGCGGCGTTTTCCGATAGAAATCCGTAGCCGGGATGGATCGCGGTGGCGCCGGTGGTTTTGGCGATGGCGAGGATTTTATCAACCATCAGGTAAGTGCCGGCGGCCGCACCTTCGCCGAGGCTGTGGGCCTCGTCGGCTTGCAGGATGTGCAGGCTGGCGGCATCGGCTTCGGAGTACACGGCAACGCCCTGCACTTGCAGCTCGCGCAAGGTACGCAGGATGCGGCAGGCAATGGCGCCACGGTTGGCAATCAGGACTTTTTCGAACATGGCATAACCCCCGGAGGCGATAGCGCATCAGCCTCGACTGGGATGCGGGCCGTCCCGCAGTTTTTTTGATGCACCTGGGCCGTCCCCGGTGACAAATCAGTTCACTTCGCAACACCGCCGATCCCCTGTGGGAGCGAGCTTGCTCGCGATAGCGGTGGGTCAGTCAACATATGTGGTGAATGCGCTGACGCCATCGCGAGCAGGCTCGCTCCTACAGGGTTTATTGGTGTTCTGTAGATTTGAGGCACTGGCCGGATCGGGCCTGGCACAAGGCAAACAACCAGCGCCGCAATCTCGGGAATTTCAGTTCCATACCAGCAGCTCCGCAGGCGTCGGGTTGTAGGCATTGCACGGGTTGTTCAGTTGCGGGCAGTTGGAGATCAACACGATCACGTCCATCTCGGCGCGCAGGTCGACGTACTTGCCCGGTGCCGAGATGCCGTCTTCGAAGGTCAGGCCCCCGTCAGCGGTGACCGGCACGTTCATGAAGAAGTTGATGTTCGGCCCGATGTCGCCCTTGCCCAGGCGGCCATCGTGAGCACAGGCGCGCAGGTAGTTGTCGCGGCAGCTGTGCATGTAGCGTTTTTCCAGGGCATAGCGCACGGTGTTGCTCTCTTGCGCACAGGCGCCGCCCAGGGTGTCGTGACGCCCGCAAGTGTCGGCGACGATGGTCAGCATCGGCTTGCCGAGGTTGGAATACAGCACGCTGCCAGTGCTCAKGTACACGCTGTTCTGCCGACGCAGGGTGCGCTGCACGTCGTAGCGCTCCCTGGGATTGGCAACGCTGTAGAACAAGGTGTCGACGGCCTGATTGCCCTCAAGGTCGAGGATGCGCAGGGTCTGGCCGGCCTTGACCTCCATCAGCCAGGGTTCGCCGGCGGGGATGGTGGCGCGGTAGATCGCGGTGTCTGGTTGCTTGTGAACGGTAGCGATAGCGAGTGACATGGCAGCGATCCTCAGGCAAACAAACGGTCGGTGTTGATGAAGCCGCGCTCGTTTTCCGGGCGCGAGGTGCGGCAGTGTTCGGCGACGCTGGCGTCGGCGTTCATCCAGCTGAGCTTCAAGGGTTTCGGTGCATAGTCCGGCGTCGGGTCCATCGGGTGCTGCAGGGCGGTGAGCACCACCAGGGTGTCCATCGGCGCGTACAACTCGATGTAGTCGCCAGCCTTGGAATTGCCCTCGACGAAGTGGAAACGTCCGGCGTCATCGACGTTCACGCGGCTGAACAGGTTGAGGGTCATCAGCAGGTCGGACAGGCCCAGCCCCCACTTGCCCAGTTCCACCAACAGGTTGTCGGTGCCGTTACGGAAGAAGCCGTTGCGCAATTCCTGATAGCGGCCGACGCCGTATTTTTCTGCCACTTCTTCAGCGCAGAGCACGCCACCGAGGCTGTCGCTCCAGCCGCAGGTGTCGGCGGTGATGGCGGCCAGCACGCGGCCCATGTCCGAGTACAGGCAATGGCCGGCGGTGAGCTTGGCGGTGTGTTGGCATTTGAGGCTGTCGGGCAGGTTCAGGCGCTCGGTTTTTTCATTGGCGTTGAGCAACGTCAGGCTGACGTTGGCGCCGCCGCGCAGGTCGGTCAGGCGCAGCAATTGGCCGCGCTTGAGCACGAAGGAACGATGGCCGCCGCCGGGGAGCATTTCTTCGGCGAAGGGCGGGAACAGTTGGGTTGAATCGGTCATGGGCAGAATCCTCTCAAGCGATACGGAGCGTGCCAGCCAGTTGCACCGGCAAGGCGTCGACGGCCTTGCTCCGGGCGCGGCGGTCGCTGTTCAAAGGGATGTCGTAGGTGATGCGTGCGCCATAGGCGCCGGGGGCGTGCGGATCGAGGCGGACCTTGTCGAACACCAGCAGCCGCGTGCCGAGGCTGAAACCTTCGGACAGGTCATGGGTGACCATGAACACCGTCAGTCGGGTCTCGCGCCACAGCTCCAGCAGCAAGGCGTGCATGTCTTTGCGGATGCCCGGATCGAGGGCGCCGAACGGTTCGTCGAGCAGCAACACCCGCGGCTTCATGATCAGCGCCTGGGCGATGGCCAGCCGCTGTTGCATGCCGCCGGAGAGCTGCGCCGGGTACTTGTCCAGCGAGTGGCCCAGGCCGACTTTGTGCAGCAACACCGAAGCCTGTTCGCGGGCCGCTTTTTTCGCGCCGCCGAACAGTCGTCCAAGCAAGGGTGAGCGCGGCAGTTCGAGACCGAGGGCGACGTTGTCCAGCACGCTCAGATGCGGGAACACCGAGTAGCGCTGGAACACCACGCCACGGCTGGCGTCCGGCTCTGCGGCCAAGGGCTGACCGTCGAGCAGGATCTCGCCACGACTGGCGCGCTCCTGGCCGAGCAGCAGGCGCAGGAAGGTCGATTTGCCGCAGCCGGACGCGCCGACGAGTGTGCAGAACTCACCTTCGTTGACGCTCAGGTTCAGACCTTCGAGCACCACCTGATCGTCRTATTGCTGCCAGACGTTTTTAACGGTGATGAAACTCATTTGGCAGCCCCCTCATACCAGGGAAAGGCGCGGTGAGTGAGGTGCTTGAGCCCCCAATCCATCAGCCAGGCGAGCAGGGTGATCCACACCACGTAGGGCAGGATCACGTCCATCGCCAGGTAGCGGCGCACCAGGAAAATCCGGTAGCCGAGACCGTCGGTAGAGGCGATGGCCTCGGCGGCGATCAGGAACAGCCATGCCGAGCCGAGCATCAGTCGCAGCGAGATCAACAAGCGGGGCAACAGTTGCGGCAACACCACCCGCAGCATCAGGGTCCAGGTCGAAGCGCCGAGGGTCTGGGCCTTGATCAGCAACTCCACGGGGATTTCCCGGGCGCGCTGTTCCAGGTCACGGGCCAGGGCCGGGGTGATGCCGATGACGATCAGCATCACTTTCGACAATTCCCCCAGGCCGAAGACGATGAACAGGATCGGCAGGATCGCCAGCGGTGGCACCATCGACAGCACCGTCAGTAACGGTGACAACGGCGCACCGAACAGCGGCAGGGTACCGGCGGCGATGCCCAGGCACAGCCCGGCCAGGGCGCTGATGCCCAGGCCGATGGCCAGGCGTTGCAGGCTGGACGCCGTGTCCTGCCACAGCAGGTATTCGCCGGTGCGGGTGTCGGCCACGAACGCCAGGCGTTTCACCGCATCGGTCATCTGCACGGCGCTGGGCAGTAGCTTGTCGTTGGGGTTGTCCGCCAGTCGCTCGGCCGAGCCTGTGAAGTAGGCGAACAGCACCAGGGCGAACGGCAGGATCACCAGCAACAGGCGACTCGGACGGTCCGGGTGACGGTTGATCAGGCGCATGGCCAGTTCTCCTGATTACAGCTTGGCGTCGGCGGCCATCTGCACGTAACTCGGGTCGAAACGCAGCTTGAGGTTGCCTTTGTCGCCGCTGGTCACACCGTTGGCGAAGGCCATGCCGACTGCGCTGGTGTCCTTGGCGCCTTCACCCAGCAAGCCGTGCTGGAAGGAGAATTCGGCGACCTTGCGCATGGTCTCCGGCAGTTGCTTGCTGGTGGAAAACGCCAGCGCTTCTTTCGGTGTGGCGAACAATTTAGTGGTGTCCAGTTGTGCCTGGAAACCCGCCAGGTCAGTGCCCGAGGCCTTGGCCATGTGTTCCAGCGCGGCTTTGCTGGCGGCGTTTTTCGCGCTCATCAACTCGACCACTTCGAACCAGGCGCCAGTCAGTGCCTTGCCCAGGGCCGGGTTGTCTTTGAGGGTGGCGCTGTTGACCACCATCATGTCCATGATTTCGCCGGGGATCTGGCTGGAGTTGAACACCTCGGTCACGGCAGGCTTGGCCTTGATGTCCGAAAGCATCGGGTTCCAGGTGGTGACGGCACTGACCTGATCGGTGTTGAAGGCGGCGGAGATGTCGGCGTCGGAGGTGTTGACCACTTTCAGGTCTTTCTCGGTGAGGTCCACCGAATCCAGAGCCCGGGCCAGCAGGTAATGGGACACCGACAGCTCCACCAGGTTGACGTCCATGCCCTTGAGGTCGGCGACTTTTTTGCCTTCGCCCTTGAGCACGATGCCGTCATTGCCGTTGGAGAAATCGCTGACGATCAGCGCAGTGCTGTCGACGCCGCCGGCGGCCGGAATGGTCAGCGCGTCCATGTTGGTCATGGTGCAGCCGTCGAACTGGCCGGCGGTGTATTGGTTGATCGATTCGACGTAGTCGTTGAGCTGTACCACATCGATCTTGATGCCGTACTTTTTCGCCCATTTGTCGACGATGCCCTGGCTGCCGGCATATTCCCACGGCATCCAGCCGGCGTAGATCGTCCAGCACACGCTGAAGTGGTCTTTCTGGGCGGCCTGGGACGAGAAGCTCACGAGGGCTGCGAACGCAGCGGCGAGCAGGGCGGGTAAACGAAGCTGGGACATGGTGGTTCTCCAGTTGATCAAGGACGGACAGGACGGCAGCGGCACCGCTAACGGTGGCTTGTCTCCCGGGCTTTTGTCCCGCCGTGTAACCTCAACTGGAGGTCGCCAACTCTCGGACCAGTCACTCGCGATTGCGAGCCGGAACCCTAGTCAGCCATTTGCAAATTGTGGTGCCGCGAACCTGTAGTGACGCCTGCACATTTTTTTGGAACAAGTGCGCTAAAGCGAGAGGCGTGCCAAGTCGGCCCGAGGGCTCTAGCGTGGGGGGCGGGGTGATCGGCGGGTTTGATCGGGAAAGCAGGCTGCCTTGTGATGGTGCGCAAGTGCACCGCATTGGAACGTATCCGCCGCTGATCAGGAGGTGCTCGCGGCATTGCACTTGGCACAGTTTTGCCAGTCAAAACAGATGTCAGCCGGTCTGTGCCGACTGCTGTCACGGGTCTTTACGGAGGCCGTCATGTTGCGTCGATTGTTGTTCGGTGCATTGCTCGGAGTGGGATTGTCTGGCTGCTACTACTACGACAGTCCTGCCGACGTCTACGCGGCACCTTATTACTATCCCGGTTACTACTCGCCTTATTACCACGGCGGCTATTACGGCCCACGTTATTACGGTGGTTATCGCTCCTATTACTACGGTGGGCATGGTTATTACCGTGGCCACGGCTATCACGGCGGTGGATATCGCGGTGGCCACCGTTAATCAGGACGTGAATGGATGAAAAACCTTTCATCGGGCAGATGTTTCTACTTGTTTCATAGACGCACCAGATTCCGAATTCGATGTCTGATATTTCGACAGTCACCGAACATTTGATTGTCGCCTGTCAGCGTCGCTGGCGTGGCTTATCCGCGGTCCAGGAGGCCGCCATGCTCTGTCAAAAAAATCTGTGCCGAATTCTTCTGCTTGCTCTGTTGGGGTTGTCCCTTGGTGGGTGCGCGCCTTACTACGACGAAGGAGGCAGTTACTACAGTTCCGAAGTCTATACCTCGCCTGCGCCAACCTATTACACCGGGAGGAGCTCTTACTATTCCAATGGTTATTACACACCGCCGCCCCGGTATTACGTGCCACCAGCGCGGTATTACCAGCCGACACCGCGCTATTACTCGCAGCCGCGGATGTATCAACCGTCGCGCCAGTACCAGTCGCCCCCTCGTTACTATCAGCCGTCGCAGGGTGACTACCGCATGCATCAGCACCATGACTGGGACGGCCATAACCGCGGGAACTGGAACAACGACTATCGCGGTCAAGACGGGCGCAACCATCGTAGTGAGCGTGGCGGTCACAACTGGCGGGATAACCACCGCTAATCATTCAGTTAAATACAATTCCTGTGGGAGCGAGCCTGCTCGCGATGGCGGTGTGTCAGACACTCCGTCTTCGCGAGCAGGCTCGCTCCCACAGTTCGTTCAGTACTCGGAGAGGTCCGCCAGCGGATGCCGACCTTCCCACGCCTTGTGAAAATGCGCCTCTACTACCGCGTCCGGCACGTTTTTGATGTCCGGCCAGTGCCAGTGCGGCTTCTGATCCTTGTCGATCAACCGGGCACGTACGCCTTCGCTGAATTCCGGATGACGACAGCAATTGAGGCTCAGGGTGTATTCCATCTGAAAGACTTCGGCCAGCGACAGGTGCCGGGCGCGGATGATCTGCTCCCACACCAGATGAGCGGTCAGCGGGGCGCCTTCGTTCATGGTCCTGGCTGCGCGGCTCAGCAATAGATCTCTGTGATCGCGCAAGGTGCTGATGGCCTTCCAGGCGCAACGCACGTCACTGACATCCAGCAGCTCGTCGATCTGCTGACGGCGCGGCAGCCACTGGGCTTCGGGCATCTGCGCCACGGCTTCCTGTTGCAAGGCCTTGAGCAGGCTGTTGAGCTGCATCGGTGTCTGTTCCTGCCAGTTCAATTGCAGCAGACCTTCGATCAACTCCGGCTGCTGCTCATCGAGCAGGAAACGATCCGCCAGGTCCAGATCGATGGCATCGCGGCCGTTCATATGCGCACCGGTCAGGCCCAGGAATAACCCGAGCTTGCCGGGCAGGCGCGACAGAAACCAACTGGCGCCAACGTCCGGGTACAGGCCGATGCTGATCTCCGGCATGGCCAACCGGCTGCTCGGCGTGACGATGCGGATGCCTGCCCCTTGCAACAGTCCCATGCCGCCGCCGAGCACATAGCCGTGGCCCCAACAGATCAACGGTTTGGGGTAGGTGTGAAGTTTGAAGTCCAGGCGATATTCCGCCGCAAAAAACTGCGCGGCCAGTGGCGGTACTTCACCTGGATGGACGCGACAGGCTTCCACCAGGCTGCGCACTTCACCACCGGCGCAAAAAGCCTTGGCGCCTTTGCCGCGCAACAGGACGCAAACGATCTGCGGGTCCTTGGCCCAGGCCTCCATGCGGTCGCGCAGGGCGTTGATCATCGGCAGGGACAGGGCGTTGAGGGAATTTTCGGCATCCAGACTGGCGATGCCGATGCGGGCGCCGTCCGTGCCGGTGAGTTCTTCGAAGTGCAGATTCATCGTGACCTCGATCGGGAATTTGAGGGTTAAGTATGATCGCTATATGGGAAAGTGCCGGATCTGCGTCAGATCAATTGACAAGTGTGGCGAGCTTTCCTAGGGTTCGCGCCAATTGTTTTTGCCGGATGTAACCATGACTGCTGACGACCGTATCAAACTCGAACCGGGCTGGAAGGAGGCACTGCGTGCCGAATTCGACCAGCCCTACATGGCAGAATTGCGAAACTTCCTGCAACAGGAGCGGGCGGCCGGCAAGGAGATCTATCCGCCGGGGCCGATGATCTTCAACGCGCTCAATTCCACGCCGCTGGACAAGGTCAAAGTGGTGATCCTCGGCCAGGATCCTTATCACGGCCCGGGCCAGGCTCATGGTTTGTGCTTCTCGGTGCAACCCGGCGTGCCGGCGCCACCGTCGCTGGTGAACATCTACAAAGAGCTCAAGCGCGACCTGAACATCGACATCCCCAACCATGGCTACCTGCAGAGCTGGGCCGATCAGGGCGTGCTGATGCTCAACACCACCATGACCGTCGAGCGCGCCAACGCCAATGCGCACAAGGACAAGGGCTGGCAGTTTTTCACCGATCGGGTCATTGAAGTGGTCAGCCAACAGCAACCACACCTGGTATTCATGCTGTGGGGCGCCCATGCCCAGAGCAAGCAGAAGCTCATCGATGCCACCAAGCATCTGGTGTTGACCTCGGTGCACCCGTCACCGCTGTCGGCCTATCGCGGCTTCCTCGGTTGCGGGCACTTCAGCCGCACCAACAAGTTTCTGGAGCAGAATGGTGAGACGCCGATCGAGTGGCGCTTGCCGCCGGTTTGATGTGC
>NZ_JBGCUL010000108.1:0-9571 GCF_054177685.1 Pseudomonas sp. P5_A2_2 | reverse complement strand
GGTCACCTACGCGCTAAGGCAACCGTATCCACTGCTGGCGGCGAACCTGGACCGCGCGCAGATCATGCAGATCTACAAACAGCGCCCGGTACTCACGGGGGCAGCCTCCACCACCAAACAGGTACAGGCGACCTTGCTCGAAGACATCCGCGAATCCCATTGTGGCCTGCTGCCCGAAGCACAGATGCCGGCGATGCTCGCCGTGCAGCAGCAGCGTGACCGGCACATGGCAGAGCGCCTGATGGCTGCACCGACGCCTGCGTTGCTGCTGGCCGGTGCCTTCCACGTACKCAAGGATCTGGGGGTGCCGCTGCACCTGAAGGACCTGGGGGCCGGTGAAGGGAATGCGGTGCTGATCCTGGCCGAAGCGGGCAAGACCGTGACCGCCGAAAGTGCGGATTTTGTGTGGTACACCGCCGCGCAACCGGAAAAGGATCATTGCGCGCAGCTGCGTCGTTAACCCCCCTGTAGGAGCAAGCTTGCTCGCGATGGTCGTTAACGATAACGCGTATTTACTGGCTAAACGCGGCTCTCTTGAGTCCATCGTCGGAACGCCGCCAGGAGCAAGCTCGCTCCTACAGAGGACTACATTCGCTTAAGTGAACAGCATTGCACTCCGGCGCGACACTATGTCACGCCTCTTCGTCGGTCCAATGGTCGTATCCGCCCCTCCGGCACCGGCACAGTTTGTTAACATCCCCACGATTTTTTCGTCTGTACAGTCATCACGCTGTCATTTCAGCCTGTTCAACAGGATGCTTTTTCAATGAGTACTGTGTATACCCGCCGAACGGTCCTGCAAGGCATGGGCCTGTTGAGCCTGGGCCTGCTCGCCGGTTGCGACGACAGCAGCAAGCTGTCGTTCAAGTACGGCAAAGACCTCAGCGACAAGATCATGGGGCGCAACTTCAAGCTCAAGAACGCTCAGGGCGAAACCCGGATGCTGGGCAGCTATCGCGGCTTGATGCCAATGGTGTTCTTCGGTTTCACCCAGTGCCCGGCTGTGTGCCCCACTACGCTGGCCCGCGCGGCACAGGCCAAGAAACTGATGGGGCGCGATGGCGAAAGGCTGCAGGTGGTCTTCATCACCCTGGACCCTGAGCGCGACACGCCAGAGATGATCGATAAATACGTAAAAGCCTTCGACCCGAGTTTCGAGGCGCTGTACGGCACCCTGGAAGAAACCGCCGCCACCGCCAAGGAATTCGGCGTGTTCTTTGAAAAGGTCCCGAGCGGCGATACCTATACCCTCTCCCATACCGCGACCAGCTATGTCTTCGACTCCCGRGGCACTCTGCGCCTGGGACTGTCCACATCCCTGACGGCCCAAGAGTGCGCAGAAGACCTGCTCACCGTGATGGAGATTTGCTGAAATGAATGCCCCGCAGGCTAAAAACCGTTTCGCACAACGTTGCAGGCAACTGGCGCTGGGATTGTCCCTGGTTGGCCTGGCCTTTCAGGCATCGGCACAAACCGAGGTCAATGACGCCTGGGTCCGCGCCACCGTGGCCGGCCAACCGTCGAGCGGTGCCTTCATGACCGTCACCGCGAGCAGCGACAGCAAACTGCTGAGCGTGCAAACGCCGATTGCCGGGCTGGTGCAGATCCATGAAATGAGCATGAAAGACGACGTGATGAAAATGCAGCAGGTGGGCGCCGTCGCGCTGCCCGCCGGTAAAGCGGTGAGCTTCGACCCGCACGGTTACCACATCATGCTCATGAACCTGACGGCCCAGATCAAGGAAGGCGACAGAGTGCCGCTGACCCTGACCGTGGAAGACGCCAAGGGCGAGAAAGAGTCGATTCAGGTTGAAGCCGTTGCCAAGGCGATTGGCACCATGGATCACGGCTCGATGATGCATGATCACAGCAAGATGAACTGATTGCTCCGTCAGTTAAAACACAGAACCTGTGGGAGCGAGCTTGCTCCGGGCGGCGATCCGACGAAGGGGCCGGCACATCCAACAGAGATATTGCTTGACCCACCGCTATCGCGAGCAAGCTCGCTCCCACAGTTTGGATCTTCAGTGAATATGAGTCCCGCGGCCGGCCACAATATTTGTGGCGACGAGCAATTCAGGTCTTGGCGACAACCCATGTCATTCGCCAAGACCTTTTCATGTCAACTCAAACCAGCTTGAGCACGACGTTGATGTTGTTGCGCGTGGCTTTCGAGTACGGGCAGTACTGGTGCCCGGTGTCGACGATTTTTTGTGCGGTTTCACGGTCCAGCCCTGGCAGGCTGACATTGAGCCGCGCCTGGAGCAGGTAGCCGCCTTCATTGGTGCCCAGGTCGATTTCGGCATCGACGGCCACATCCTTGGGCAACGCCACTTTCATTTCCCTGGCCGCAACCTGCATGGCGCCGATAAAACAGGCTGACCATCCGGCAGAGAACAGTTGCTCGGGGTTAGTACCGCCACCGCCCGCACCCGGGGACGACAGCTTCACATCGAGGATTCCGTCGGAGCTGCGGGAGGCGCCGTCACGCCCGCCGGTGGTGTGGGTTTTGGCGGTGTACAACACTTTATCGATCTGGTTCATGGTGACCTCCTGATTGAGTTGTAAGAATCCGGCTTTAACACCCCATCCGGACGCAGGGATGGTCAATCAATATAGACGTCACACGCCCACACCGTGGTCGATCCGACCAGCGCCCGTTTCTTCTTTATTTACGTGCCAACTTGTACCTGACGCAGTCCTCATAAAAGCTCTGCCGTACAGCAGTCGGTTTGAATCGCGACGGACTGTCATAAGTTTGCTCTGTAATGCCAAGTGCCATCATGCGCATCCAGGTTTTGGCGAACTTGTAGACCTGGATTTTCTGGCGCGCGGCATACAGCGAAACGCCCGAGAGCTTGAGTTCCTGTGCCCTTGCAGCGGTGCCCGCACCCCAACTGCACATGTATTTATCATTGCTGGCCAGTTCTTTGGCTTGAGCCGAATTGGCTACACCCGCAACTATCAGCGGGATTAACGCGATCCATATCTTGCGCATCTTGACCTATTTAACTGGCTGAAAATGAACTAATTTTGCTGAGGATTTTTAAACTTGGGGGCCAGCATCGTGCCTTTTTTGCAAATTAAAGCGAAAACGAGATGGGCGATGTCATTTCTTGCGAGTTTTCAATCCTTTGCTATAGCTAAGACTCTCAATCGCCAACTTAAGTGAGGCAACGGAATGTCAGTCGCAAAGAAAATGAGTGTGGGACAACTGACAATGTTGACCGCCGTCAACATGTTGGGCTCAGGCATTGTGCTGCTACCGACGAAACTCGCGGAAGTCGGTGCAATTTCGATCCTCTCCTGGCTGGTGACGGCCACCGGCTCCCTCGCTCTGGCCTACGCGTTTGCGCGATGCGGGATGCTCAGCCGCAAGACCGGCGGCATGGGCGGTTATGCCGAATACACCTTCGGTAAAGCGGGTAACTACATCACCAACTACACCTACGGTCTCTCGCTGTTGATTGCCAACGTGGCGATCAGTATTACTGCAGTTGGTTATATCCAGGTGTTGTTCGGGATAAAACTGGATTCCCTGCAAGTAGGTCTGGCGACCATTGCCTTGTTATGGATCACCACTTTCGCCAACTTTGGCGGCGCGAGCATTACCGGCCGGATCGGTGCGATCACGGTCTGGGGTGTGATTGCTCCGGTGGTGCTGGTCTCCACGGTGGGCTGGTTCTGGTTCGACAGCAGCGTTTACGCCGCTGGCTGGAACCCCCACKACAAGGGCTGGTTCGAAGCGGCCGGCGCCTCGGTGGCGATCACCCTGTGGGCCTTCCTCGGTCTGGAATCGGCTTGCGCCAACACCGACGCGGTGGAAAACCCTGAGCGCAACGTACCGATTGCCGTGCTGGGCGGCACCCTGGGTGCGGCGGTGATCTACATCGTCTCCACCAACGTCATCTTCGGTATCGTCGGCAACGAAGAACTGGTCGCGTCCACCGCACCGTTCGGCCTGGTGTTCGCCAAGATGTTCACCCCGATGGTCGGGGACATCGTGATGGCGGCCATGGTACTCGCCTGCATCGGTTCGCTGCTGGGTTGGCAGTTCACCATCGCCCAGGTGTACAAAAGCTCGGCGGACACCGGTTACTTCCTGTCGATCTTCGCCAAGGCCAACAAGGCGGGAACGCCGATTGTCGGCATGCTGGTACTGCTCGCCGCACAGACCGCGCTGGCCCTGCTCACCATCAGTCCAGACCTGAGCAAGCAGTTCGACACCCTGGTCAATCTTGCGGTGGTGACCAACCTGGTACCGTACATCCTGTCCATGGCCGCGCTGATGACCATGCAGAAAGTCTCCAACGTGCCGGAAGGCAAGGCGCTGGCGACCAACATCATTGCCCTGATCGCGGCGGCCTACAGCTACCTGGCGCTGTACAGCTCCGGCGAGCAGGCCCTGATGCTGGGCGGTGTTGCCACCATCTTCGGTTACACCCTGTTCGGCTTCGTCAACAACCGCCTGATCCGCCTCGAAGCTCTCAACAATAGCGTGCCGACGCAAACCGTCAGCGCGCAGCACCTCACTGCCGAGCCAGTGCCGGTGAATAATCTGAATACAGCCACTATGGAGGTTCAAGCATGACGGAATATAAACACTCGCTGGGCATGCTGGCGCTACTGGTCAGCAGTCCGCCGGACAAACGAACGGTGTTTGGCCGCGCCCTGGATCAACTGGTCCACGACGTAGAGGGACGTGGTGTCAGTGTTCTGGCCTCGGAAAGCCTCACCGATGCTGCATCGATCCTGCGTTCGGACCCGGCCATTCAATGCGTGCTCATCCGATGGGAAATGGACACCAGTGAAGGCCACGCCGACTGCACCAAATTGTTGGTCAAGCTGCGCGAGCGCAACACCCGGGTGCCGGTGTTCCTGATCAGCGACCGTACCACCGCATCGACCATTCCGTTATTGGTCATGCAACACGCCGACGACTTCATCTGGCTGCCCGAGGACACCTCCCGTTTCCTCAGCGGGCGTATCCTGGCGGCCATCGAACGCTATCGCCAGGCCGCCCTGCCGCCGATGTTCGGTGCGCTGGTGAAGTTTGCCCGCAACTATGAATACTCGTGGCACACCCCCGGCCATGCCGGCGGCACCGCGTTTCTGAAGAGCACCGCAGGCCGGGCCTTCTACGAGTTCTTCGGCGAGAACCTGCTGCGCTCCGACCTATCGATCTCGGTTGGCGAACTCGGTTCGCTGCTCGATCACAGCGGCCCTATCGGCCAGGGCGAACGCTATGCCGCCAAGGTCTTCGGCGCGCACCGCACGTATTACGTGACCAACGGCTCGTCTATGTCCAACCGTGTCATCCTCATGGCCAGCGTCACGCGCAACCAGATCGCCCTGTGCGACCGCAATTGCCACAAGTCCGCCGAGCATGCGATGACCCTGTCCGGGGCGATTCCGACCTATTTGGTGCCGACCCGCAACCGCTACGGCATCATCGGCCCGATCCTGCCGCAGACCCTGAGCGCCGAAGGCGTGAAAACCGCCATCGCCAACAACCCGCTGGTCAAGCCAGGCATCGACCCGACGCCGGTGCACGCGATTGTCACCAACTCCACCTACGACGGCCTGACCTACAACGTCACCCGCGTCGAAGAGCTGCTGGGCGAAAGTGTCGACCGTCTGCACTTCGACGAAGCCTGGTACGGTTATGCGCGCTTCAACCCGCTGTACAGCGGACGCCATGCCATGCACGGCAACCCGGCCGATCACGACAAGTCCAAGCCGACCGTGTTCGCCACCCAGTCGACCCACAAGTTGCTGGCCGCCCTGTCCCAGGCCTCGATGATCCATGTGCGCGACGGCCGTAACCCGATCGAACATGCGCGCTTCAACGAGTCGTACATGATGCACGCCTCGACCTCACCGAACTACGCGATCATGGCGTCCTGTGACGTCAGCTCGGCAATGATGGAAGCACCGAGCGGGCAGATCCTCACCACCGAATCAATCGAAGAAGCGATCAGCTTCCGCCAGGTTCTCTCGCGCATGCACAACGAGATGCTGAGCAAGGACGACTGGTTCTTCACCTGCTGGCAGCCGCCGACCGTACAGGTGGGCGCAGCGACCGTGCCGTTCCATGAAGTCGACCCGGCTACGCTTAAAACCGACCCGAACTGCTGGGTCCTGCACCCGAACGCGGTATGGCACGGCTTCGGCGACATCGAAGACGGCTACTGCATGCTCGACCCGATCAAGGTTTCGGTACTTGCCCCGGGCATGGGCGACGACGGCAACCTGCTCGCCAACGGCATCCCCGCCTGCGTAGTCACGGCGTACCTGGGTCGTCAGGGTATCGTGGTCGAGAAAACCACCGATTTCACCATCCTGTTCCTGTTCTCCATCGGCATCACCAAAGGCAAGTGGGGCACGCTGCTCAACGCCCTGCTCGACTTCAAGCGTGACTACGACGACAACGCCGAGCTCGAGCTGTGCCTGCCCGATCTGTACAACGCCAACCAGCATCGCTATGCCGGCATGGGCCTGAAGGATCTGGCCGACGAAATCTTCGCCGCCATGAAGAAACACAAGACCACCGCCAACATGTCCCAGGCCTTCGGCACCCTRCCAAAAGCCGAGTTCAGCCCGGTGGAGGCCTACGAAAAACTGGTGCGCAACGACATCGAACTGGTGACCCTCGACGAAGCTGCCGGGCGCCTTGCCGCGACCGGTATCGTGCCGTACCCACCAGGCATCCCGCTGCTCATGCCGGGTGAGAACGCAGGGCCTGCGGACGGTCCGTTGCTGGCGTATCTCAAGGCACTGGAAGCCTTCGACAAATCCTTCCCCGGCTTCACCCATGACACCCACGGGATCGAAGTCGAAGACGGGGTTTATCGGATGCTGGTACTGAAATAGGTCCAACCGATTCACCGCAACACCTGTGGGAGCGAGCCTGCTCGCGATAGCGTTTTTGCAGCCAACATCTCTGTGGCCTGACACTCCGCCATCGCGAGCAGGCTCGCTCCTACATTGCTTCGCATACCCATCAAATCCCTATGGGCAAACTCGATCACAGCGCTCTATGATTGATCCCCATGACCACCACCGCTGCGATCCGCTCACCCTGCCCGCCCGGCGCCTGCGACTGCGGGCGTGACCCGCTGCTGGAAACTCCGGGGGCGGACCTGCGCATTCTGTTTCTGACCCGCAACGAAGAAAAACGCCTGATCGAACGCCTGGAAAACCTGCAGAGCCTGAGCGATCTTGAGCACGTGAAACGGCGCATGTTCGAACAGTTGGGTATCCGCGTGGACATCGCCCCCGGCTTCAATGAAGTGCGCACCATGCGCGGCATCGGCATCCAGATTGGCGAACTGCCGGGGCTGTGCCGCAAGACCCGCGCCAACATACCCGCCGCCATTCGCCGAGCCATGGAAAAGCGCCCGGAGATTGCCTACGAACTGCTCAATGCCAACGACCTGTTGCGTGACGCCTGATGAAACCTCTTCTCGAATTCCCCCTCACCGACAAGATTCTCACCACGTACGCCCTGGCCATCGGTGCCGACCTGCAGGGCTACCGCAACCACATTTACCGGGTGCTGAATTTCCATGGTGCTCTCAGCGCTGCCGATGGCCTGCCCCCGGATGCCGTACAAATCGCGGCGGCGTTTCATGACCTGGGTATCTGGACCGATGACACCCTCGACTACCTGCCCCCGTCCATTGCTCTGGCCATCGAGTACCTCGACAGCCAGCAACGACCGGAACTGAAGGATGAAGTCAGCGCGTTGATACTTGAGCATCACAAGCTGCGCCGGTATCGCGGCGCTTACGCCGACAGTGTCGAACCCTTCCGCCAGGCCGATCTGGTGGATGTGTCCCTGGGACTGGTGCGTTTCGGCTTGCCCCGAAGCTTCATCAAAACCGTGCAGGCGACCTTTCCCGATCATGGCTTTCACTCGATGCTAATGAAGCTTTGCGCACGACAATTACTCCGCTCGCCGCTGCGGCCGTTGCCCATGTTTCGCTGGTGACACCCGTGTCCGTCCCTCTCTCTGACGGTGCCTTTAGCGCAAAGCCATTTCGCTGAAAAGCGCCTGAAACACTAACTTTCTGACCATCCATTACTGGATATTTCGTAATTCAAACCTACGCTCTCCGCGGGGGATACGAATTTCAACGACGGTTGGGGGCTCGTCTCGATGTACTCACGCTTGTACGCAGGAGCTCCACATGAATCGGACAACCTCATCCTCGATTTTCGCTATCCCCCTGTTGTTGTCTGCCATGGCGCTTCCCGGCCAGACCCTGGCCGCTGACAAGTCCCCCAACATTCTGGTGATCATGGGCGACGATGTCGGCTGGTCGAATATCGGCGTCTACAACCAGGGCATGATGGCCGGCAGAACCCCCAACCTTGATCAGCTGGCGAACGAAGGCATGCGTTTCACCGACTATTACGCCGAGGCCAGTTGCACCGCCGGGCGCGCCAACTTCATCACCGGCGAACTGCCGATTCGTACGGGAATGACCACCGTCGGCCAGGCCGGCTCGCCCGTGGGCATTCCCGCCGAAGCCGTCACCATCGCGACCACCCTCAAGGCCATGGGTTATGCCACCGGCCAGTTCKGCAAGAACCACTTGGGCGACCTCAACCAGTTCCTGCCCACCGTCCACGGTTTCGATGAATTCTTCGGCTACCTCTATCACCTCGACGCCATGGAAGACCCGGCGCACCCCAATTATCCGAAGGAACTGCTGGACTCGGTTGGCCCACGCAACATGGTCCACAGCTGGGCCTCCACTACCGATGACACGACCGTGATGCCGCGCTGGGGCAAGGTGGGCAAGCAGAAAATCGAGGACGCCGGCACGCTCTATCCGGAGCGGATGAAAACCGTCGACGAGGAGATTCGCGACAAGGCCTTCTCTTTCATCGACAAGGCCAAGCAGGACGACAAACCGTTCTTCGTCTGGCTCAACCCGACCCGCATGCACATCGTCACGCACCTGTCCGACAAGTACGAAGCCATGCGCAACTCGCAGAATGGCTGGTCAGAACAGGAAGCCGGCATGGCGCAGCTCGATGACATCGTTGGCGACGTCCTGGCGAAGCTGAAAAAAGACGGCATGGACGACAACACCATCGTGATTTTCACCACCGACAACGGTGCGGAAAACTTCACCTGGCCCGATGGCGGCACGACGCCGTTCGCCATGGGTAAAGGCACGGTCATGGAAGGTGGCTTCCGGGCGCCGGCGATCATTCGCTGGCCGGGCAAGGTGCCGGCCAACCAGATCGCCAACGGCATCATGTCCGGCATGGACTGGTTCCCGACTCTGGTCGCGGCGGCGGGTAACCCGAACATCGCGGCGGAGCTGCTCAAGGGCAAAAAATTGGGCGACACCACCTACAAAGTTCACCTGGACGGCTATGATCAAACTCCAATGATCACCGGAAAAGGTCCGTCGAACCGGCATGAAGTCTTCTACTTTGGAGAGAGCGCCTTGGGTGCAGTGCGCATAGACGACTACAAATATCGCTTCATTGACCAACCGGGTGGCTGGTTGGGGGCTAAAGTTGCTGTGGACGTGCCGATCCTGACCAATCT